>NZ_BCQU01000084.1:0-28185 GCF_001552235.1 Actinomadura rubrobrunea NBRC 15275
CGGGGCGTCGCCGCGTTCCGTCGACGCCCGCCGCACGGCCGCCGCGTGATCGCCGCCCGGTCCGCGGACACGGCCCGGCATGTCCCACAATGGAACCCATGAGCATGGGACCCGACGACGAGCGCGTGGTCGAGCTGGTCGACGACGAGCTGGAGATCCTCCCCGACCAGACCACCGACGACACCGACACCGGATGGGGCGAGTGGCGCGACGACGACTCCCGGCTCCTGGACGAGCGTCCGCCGCACTGGTGATCCGCTGATCCGACCCTGACCGGCGTCCGGCGTCCTCACCACAGGAGGCCGAGCACGAACCCGGCCGCCATCACCAGGGCGAGCGCCACCATCATCCGCCAGCGGTAGCGCGGAATGCGCCTCGGCCTCGGCTTGGGCGCCGGCGCCCGCCCTTCCCGCAGCGCGCGCACCAGCTGCCGCGCCGTGGGACGGGCGGCCGGGTTCTTGTCGAGGCACCGCAGCGCCAGGTCCCGCAACGGGCCGTCCATGTCCCCCAGGTCGGGACGGCGGGACGTCACCCGCCGCATCACCGCCGCGCTCGGCCCGGTGCCGAACGGGGGACGTCCCGTGGCGGCGAACACCATCGTCGCGCCCCAGGCGAACACGTCGGCGGGCGGGCCGACCGGCTCGTCCTCGATCTGCTCGGGCGCCATGTACGCGGGCGGGCCCACGGGCCCGGCGGCGGCGCCCGCGACGGCGTCCAGCACCTGGGCCGCGGCGAAGTCGGTCACCTTGGCCCCGTCCGGGCCGAGCACCACGTCCCCCGGCGTGAAGGCGCCGTGCACGATGCCCGCCCGGTGGATCGCGGCCAGCGCGGCGGCCGTGCGCAGCGCCGTCGAGCGCAGCCGGTCCTTCGGCAGCGGCCCCTGCTCGTCGACGACCCGCTGCAGCGACGGGCCCTCGACGTGCTCGCTGACGATGTACGGGCGGTCGCCGGCGACGCCGGCGTCCAGCACCCGGGCCGTGTGCCGCCCCGCCACCTGCGACGCCGCGTCGGCCTCCTTCCGGAAGCGGGCGAGGGCCCGCTGACCGGCCGCCGCGCAGCGCAGCAGCCGGACCGCGACCGGCTCGCCCTCCGGGGCCCGGGCCAGGTAGACCACCCCCCGGGCGTCCTCGCCCAGCCGTCCCAGCAGCCGGTGGCCGCCGATGCGGCGGGGGTCGTCCGGGCGCAGCGGGCCGCGGACCCGCCGGTCGCGACGCGGCCGCGGGGCGCGCCGGTCGGGCGCTGGGGGACGGGGCGTGGTGGGCACGTCGGGCTCCGACTCGGGAGGCGTGTGGATCGCCTCATTTGTACCGTGCCGGACCCGTCCGCGCGCCCGGGCGGTCGATCTCGCCCGCTTCCGGACGCGCGCGTCCCGGACACGCCCGCGCCCCCGGCGATGCGCCGCGCGGCGGGCCGACGAGGGCGGCCGCGCCGATCAGGCCTGGCGGGAGGTGGCGGCGACGGCCAGATCCTCCAGCGCCTTGACCGCCTCGGAGGTCAGGGGCGCGTCCGCCAGCGCCTTGGCGGCCTGGTCCGCGTAGCGTTCGATCATCTCCTCGCAGGCCGCCAGGCCGCCGCTCTCCTCGATGATCGTCCGCACCCGGTCCACGCCCGCGCCGTCCAGCGCCGGGTCGCCGAGGTGCCGCTCCAGCACCTCGACCTGCGCGGGCGAGGCGCGTTCGGCGGTCAGCGCGACCAGCACCGTCCGCTTGCCCTCGCGCAGGTCGTCGCCCGCCGGCTTGCCCGTCTCGGCCGGGTCGCCGAACACGCCCAGCACGTCGTCGCGCAGCTGGAAGGCGATGCCCAGCGGCCGCCCGTAGGCGCTGAGCGCCTCCATCACCGGCAGCGGCGCCCCGGCGAGCGCGGCGCCCAGGTGCAGCGGGCGCTCGATGGTGTACTTGGCGCTCTTGTACTCCACCACGCGCAGCGCCGTCTCGACCGTGCCGCCGCGGCGCGCGCCCTCCAGCACGTCGAGGTACTGGCCGCACATCACCTCGGTGCGCATCCGGTCGTAGACGGTCCGGCCGCGGGCCAGCCGCTCCGCCTCGAGCGCGCTGGACTCGTACATCTGGCTCGACCACGCCAGGCAGAGGTCGCCGAGCAGGATCGCCGCGCCCACACCGAACGGCTCGGCGGCGCCCAGCAGGCTCTCGCGCCGGTGCAGCTCCTCGAACCGGCGGTGCACCGACGGCTGGCCGCGTCGGGTGTCGCTGGAGTCCATCACGTCATCGTGGATGAGCGCGCTGGCCTGCAGCAGCTCCAGGGAGGCGGCGGCGGTGACGATGCCCGGTTCCGTGCCGCCGCCCGCACCGCGCCACCCCCAGTAGCAGAATTGCGGGCGCAGCCGCTTGCCGCCCGCCAGCAGCGAGTCCAGCGCGTCGAGCAGCGGTGCCAGGTCGGGGCTGACCGCCAGGAGGTCCGGCCGCCGGCGGTCGACGAAGGCGAACAGCGCCTCGTCGACCTCCTTGCGGATGCGGGGCGTCATCATGTTCCTGATCGTTCCGTTCCCTGGATGATCACCTACGGACGGTGGCGAGTATTTCGCACTATGTCCGGAATTTCATCTTCCAATCGGCTTGTTTCTGAGACATCCGGGGCGGCCGCCGCCGTCCCGGCGCCGCGGGCCGCCGAACCCCAGCGCCGGTTCGACTCTCGGTCGAGAACGGGTGAAGCCGCGCGGCGGCGGATCGTGCCGCGGGGCGCCCCGCCACTAGGCTTGGAGGATGCGATCCGTACGTCCCGACCGCGCCCCCACGATTCGCGAACTGCTGGCCGACGGCGGCAAGACCTTCTCCTTCGAGTTCTTCCCCCCGAAGACCGAGCAGGGGGTGCGGAATCTGTGGCGCACGATCCGCGAGCTGGAGACGCTCCACCCGTCTTTCGTCTCGGTGACCTACGGAGCCGGCGGCGGGACCCGCGACAAGACCGTCGACATCGTCGAGCGCATCGCCACCGACACCACCCTGACCCCGGTCGCCCACTTCACCGCCGTCAACCACTCGCGCGCCGAACTGCGCCACCTGATCGGCCGGTTCGCCGCCGTCGGAGTGCGCAACATCCTGGCCCTGCGCGGCGACCCGCCCGGCGACCCGATGGGCGAGTGGGTCAAGCACCCCGACGGGGTGGAGTACGCCGCCGAGCTGGTCCGCATGATCCGCGCGTCCGGGGACTTCTGCGTGGGCGTGGCCGCCTTCCCCTACAAGCACCCGCGCTCGCCCGACATCGAGAGCGACACCCGGTACTTCGTGGCCAAGTGCCGCGCCGGCGCCGACTACGCGATCACCCAGATGTTCTTCCGCGCCGAGGACTACTTCCGGCTGCGCGACCGGGTGTCGGCGGCCGGATGCGACGTGCCGATCATCCCGGGCATCATGCCGGTCACCCAGCTGAGCACCATCGAGCGCTCCGAGCAGCTGTCGGGCGCCCCGTTCCCGCCGGAGGTCCGCGAGCGGTTCGAGGCGGTCGCGGGCGACCCGGAGGCGGTGCGGCGCCTGGGCATCGAGCACGCCGCCGAGCTGTGCGGCGAGCTGCTCGACCAGGACGCGCCCGGCATCCACTTCATCACCTTCAACAAGTCGACGGCGACCCGCGAGGTGTACGCGCTGCTGGAGCAGGCCGGCCACGTCTCCACCCGCTCGGCCGCCCGCGCCACCGCCTGACGCCCTCCCCGCGCCGACCGGGCCCGGCCCCGGCCCGGTCGGTCAGCGCCGTCGGGTCAGCGGCAGCGTGGTGCCCATGACGGCGTAGCGCGGGCCGCCGCCCGGGAACTCGAAGTCGGTGAGCAGATCGATCATGCCCACCGAGCGGTACAGGTTGCGCGCGGGGGAGTCCGGCGGGGTGTCCAGCGTGGACAGCACCGCGGTCCGCTCGGAGCGGCCCTCGCACAGCGCGTTCAGCAGCGCCCGGCCCAGGCCCTGGCCCTGGTGGTCGGGGTGCACGTGCAGCTCGGCCACCTCGAACGCGTCGTCCATCCAGGCCGCGGCGTGCTCGTCCCCTCCCGCCGCGGCCAGCGCCTGCCGCACCACGTCGTGCCACCACTGCCCGGCCCCGCCGTGGAACCCGTAGGCGAAACCGCGCACCGATCCGTTCAGGCCCGGCAGCGGTCCGCGCCGTTCGGCCACGAACGCCCGGAACCCCGCGTAGGAGGCGTGCCGCTGCATGATCGTGTACCGCCCCGGCAGCTGTTCCCGGGGAGGCCGCATCGCCGCCGCGTACACCTCGAGGATGGGGTTCAGGCGGCGCAGGAAGACGCGATGGTCGATCTCGCGCAGCTTCGGCTCCCTCACGCAATAGAGCCTAGTCTTGCCCGCCGTGCCGCCTGTGTCCGGCTCGGTGCGAACGTCTGATCAGACGGGAAGGGTCCGCTGGGTCGCGTTGAGCCGGTCGTAGATGTCCCACAGGATGCGGTCGGCGGCCTTGTGCAGGTCGGCGCGGTTGGCCTCGAGCTGCCCGCCCCACTCCCGGGCCTCCGGCCCCAGCCACGCGTCGGTGCCGCGCAGCGTCCTGACGGGGGCGTCCAAGGCCTGGCGCAGCCTGCCGATGCTGCCGTAGGCGTCCGCGTAGGCCTGGTACAGCTGCCGGTAGGCGGGGTTGGGGCGCTCGTTCGGCGACAGCTTCGCGGCCGCGGACTCGTCCAGCGGCGGCGGCAGGCTGCCGGGGGGTGGCGGGGCGGCCATGACGACCTCTCAGACGTCTCAGCGGTCTCGGCTCTCGAGCACGGGCCGGCGGTCGCCCGTCTGATCGGGGGACGCGGGGCCGGACGCGTCGCGCAGCCCCAGCGCGGCCAGCGCCTCGCGGGTCCGGTGGCTCATGTCCGCGCCGGTCAGCACCTGCACGGCGACGTCGCGGACGCCGGTGCGGTCGGCCTCGTCCAGGAGCGTGCGCAGCCACTCGGCGTCCATCGTGAGGCGGTGGCTCGCCGTGCCCAGGGAGTCCTGGACGGCCCTTAGACACGCCGTGTCGCCGTCGGCCGCCTTGAGCAGGCCGGCGACCCCGGCCGGGCCGAGCCGTTCGTACAGCTTCTCGGTGTAGTCGGGGTCGTCGGCGCCGGCCTTCAGGTGCGTCCACACCGAGTCGGGGACGGGCCTGCGATCCTGCAGCGCGGCGGCCACGGCGAGGGCGTCGGCGCGGGCCGCCTTCGCCGCGGCGCCCCGGGTGGGGAAGTCGCCGAGGTCGCCCGCGCCGTGCGGGGTCGTCTTGCGGGGAGATTTCGGCGGGACGGGACGGAACGCGTGCGGCGACCCGCCGCCTCGGGACGGCCGGCCGCCCTTGACCGCCCCGCCGTCCGGCTTGGGGACGCCCCGCGTCGCGCCGCCGCCCCCGCCGCCGGACGGCCCCGGCCGCGGGGCGGGGGCGGGAGGCGCGTTCACGCCTCCGCCCCGGTCGGGATGGGTGACCGCGAAGTTGTACCGTCGGGTCAGCATGCCGAGCTGGTCGGCCGTCCACTGCGCCACCCGGTCGGCCTGCCGGTACCCGGCGGCGGACACTCCGGGCGGGGGGCGGTGCGCGTCGAGCCAGCTCCGGATCGCCGCGGCCGCCTCCTGCATCTGCCGGAGGAGCTGGTTCAGCGCGGGCGGATCGATGCCGCGGAAGTCGGCGTCGCGCGCGGCCGGTCCGGTGCGCATCTGCGCGGTCATCGCCCCTCCCGAACGTCGTGGCTCCGGTTCCCCAGAATCACACCGCGGTCACGCGCTGTCGAGGGCCCGGCGCACCGACTCCGGATCGCGGGCCACGACCGCCTTCCCGTCGCCGGTCAGCACGATCGGACGCTGGATCAGCACCGGGTTGGCCACCATGACCTCGATCCACCGCGCCCGGTCGCGTTCCAGGTTCTTCAGGTCCAGCTCCTTGGCGATCGGCTCGTTCAGGCGCGCCACGTCCCAGGGGTCGGCGCCGATGCGCGTGAGGACCTCGTCCAGCTCCTCGGCCGTGGGCGGGTCGTCCAGGTAGCGGCGCTCGGTGTAGGAGACCCCCGCCTCGTCCAGCGCGGCCTTGGCGGCCCTGCTCTTGGAGCAGCGCGGGTTGTGCCAGATCTCGGTCGTCATTCGTCCACTCCCACGTCGGCGGGGTCGCCCCCGGTGATGCGCAGCAGTTCCTCGTACGAGGTCGGGAAGACGGTGTGCGGGTGACCGCCCGCCGCCCACACCCGGTCGTACTTGTCCAGCCAGACGTCCACGAGCGTACGGATCGGAGCGGGATGTCCCAAGGGGGCGACACCCCCGATCGGCTGCCCCGTCGCCTGCCGCACGAACTCCGGCGCGGCCCTCCGCACCTTGCGCGCCCCCACCAGGGCGGCCACCTTCTCGGTGTCGACGCGGTGCGCGCCGCTGGTCAACACCAGCAGCGGGGCGCCGTCGGCGTCGAAGACCAGGCTGTTGGCGATGGCGCCGACCTCGCACCCCAGCTGGTCCGCGGCGGCCCGGGCGGTGGGGGCGGGGTCGGGAAGCTCGATGATCTCACCGCTCGCGCCCCGTTCGCGCAGGGCCTTCGCCACTCGCTCGGCGTTTGCATGCATGACAGCACTTTAGAGTGTCGAGGAGTGCACATTGGGTGCGTTTTCCCAGGAAGGGAGGTTGATGAGGGTGCCTGCGCGGATAGCGGTGGTGCTGGCCGGCGTGGTCGCGGCGACCGGTTTCACGGCCCAGGGGGCACTGGCTGCGCCGAGCGGCTCGGCCACGACGACGACCAAGGAGGCTGCCGCCCCGGCGCAGCGTCCCACGCTCAAGCTCGGGTCCAACGGCGACGCCGTCCGGCGGCTGCAGACCCGCCTGCGGCAGCTCCACTACGACCCCGGGGCGGCCGACGGCAGGTTCGAGGCGCCCACCCAGATGGCGGTCTGGGCCTTCCAGAAGGTCAACCGCCTCAAGGTGAACGGCACCGTCGACGCCGCGGTGTGGAAGGCTCTGGACTCCCCGAAGCAGCCTCGGCCCTTGACCCCACGCCCTGAGGCCGACCGCGTCGACGTCGACCTGACCCACCAGTACGCGGTCGTCTACAAGGACGGCAGGCTCCGCCTGATCACGCACATCTCCGCGGGCTCTGGCGAACGCTTCTGCACCAAGGACCCCAAGGCCAAGGGCAAGGACCCCAAGGCCAAGGCCGAGCACTGCCGCTACGCGGTCACCCCCACCGGCGACTACCGCACCGGCCGCCGCATCACCGGCTGGCGGATCGCGCCGCTGGGACGGCTGTACAACCCGATCTACTTCAACGGCGGCATCGCGTTCCACGGCGCGCCGAGCGTGCCGAACTACCCGGCCTCGCACGGGTGCGTGCGCCTGCCCATGCACATCGCCGAGTACTTCCCGAAGATCGTCGGCACCGGCGTCGCCGTCCACGTCCGCCGTCCCGCCTGAGACGTCGGAGCCGTCGCCCTTCCGGGGCCGCGACCAGGATCCCGACCCGCGTTCGAACACGTTGACGAATCGTCACGGGGAGGGTTTACTGTGAATGCGTCGAACTGATGTTCGACGTGGTACGGGACTCGCGGACCGTGCCGAGGGCGACGGGGCGCGGCCCCAGCGCGCCGACCTGACGGTCGGCTCCGCCGGGGTCCGCAGTGCTGCCCGGGGGCGCGACCCCCGGAGCCCCCGGCCCGTCCCCGCCGGATCAGCGCGCGGTCCGGCGGGACGGACGGCCGGGCGGAGTGAGGGGAAGCGCTCCGCCCGGCCGGCCCGACCCGGAAGGAGACAGGCGATGTCCGTCACGAAGACCGCGCGGGGCGCCCGCTCCGCCGTTCACTCTTCCGTCCAGTTCGGCGACCTGCCCAGCCCGCGTCCACGCCCGCTACCGGCCCCCCGCCCGGCGCACACGGCCGCAGGGCAGCTGCACGCCGCCCGCATGGGCCTGGCCGAGGCGGCGGAGGCCACCTCGCCCGCCGTGCGCTACGTGTGCGCCCACCTGGCCGCGCTGCGCGCCGCCGCCGCGGTGCTGGCCGCCAAGGAGCCCGTGGAGACCCACCGCCGCGGCCGTCCGCGCAGCGTGTGGGTGCTGCTCCCGGAGGCCGAGCCCGCGCTGCGCGAGTGGGCCGCGTTCTTCGCCGCCGGGGCCGACAAGCGCGCCGCCGCCGAGGCGGGGCTGCCCCGCGCCGTGACCGCGCGCGAGGCCGACGAGCTGCTGCACGACGCCGAGGTGTTCGTCTCCCTCGTCGAGGACACCCTGGGCATCCCCGGCCAACCCACCCTCCCCGTCCCGGACACCCGCGCCGGCTGACGGGAGCACCCGCCGCACGGCGACCGCCGTGAGCCAGACCGCGCGATCGGCCTGAGTGCGCCTTGGGGCAGGCGACACCGTGCCGCAGGGTGACCCCACCCGCGGCCGCGCCTCCGGGGAAGCGAAGAGATGACCCGACCCGGCCTTGCCCAGCACGCCGCGCGGCTGCCGCGACCGACACCCGCTGCATGTCCTGCCTGCCGTTGGTCGCACCTCGTGCGCCGCCGCCGCACGCCGCCCGAGCCGGCCGAGATCGATCGTCTGCAGGCCCGAGTGCGCGAGCTGCGCCACGCCGTGGTCGCCGATCATGCGCCGCGCCCCGGCTTGCCTCTCGCGCGGCTATGCCCGTCGCACCTACCGGGGCCCGCACCGCACTGACCTGCCGTGCGCGCCGCGCGGCGTTCTCTTGCCCATGGGGCGGCTTGGGTGCGTCCGAGGCCGCACGCTGCCCGGAATCTATGTGCTTTGGGTGTTATGAGAGGGTTGGGGTGGGTGAGGAGGAGGAGCTGCGGCGGTGTCGGGGCGGGGCGAGCGGGCGCTGGTGCCGCTGCTGGCCTTCCTCGGCGTCATGGCCTACTCGCTGTCCATGGCGGTCGTGTCGCCGGCGCTGCCGCTCATCCAGGAGGGGCTGGGCACGAGCGCGGCGGGCGCGGCGTGGGCCCTGTCGGCGATGACGCTGTCGGCCGCCGTCGCCACGCCCGTGGTCGGCAGGCTCGGCGACCTGCTCGGCCCGCGCAGGGTGCTGCTGGCCGTGCTGGCGGTGACGACGGCGGGCATGGTCGTGGCCGCCACGGCGGCGTCGCTGCCCGCGCTGCTGACCGGCCGGGCCCTGGCCGGGATCGGCGGGGGCGTCTTCCCGCTGGCGTACGCGATCATCCGTGAGGTCGTCCCGCCCGCGCGCAGCGGCTCGGCCGTCGGGCTGATGTCGTCCATGCTCGGCGTCGGCGGGGCGGTGTCGTGGTGCGTGGCGGGACCGGTCATCGACCACCTCGGCTGGCGCTGGCTGCTGTGGCTGCCGGTGTTCGGGCTCCTGCCGGGATGGTTCGCCGCGTGGTGGATCGTTCCCGAAGGACGGCGGCGGCCCGTCGGACGGATCGACTGGTGGGGCGCGCTGCTGCTGTCCGCATGGCTGGCGGCCGGGCTGGCCGCTCTCTCCCTGGGCGCGGCCCTGCTCGCCGTGGCGGCGGTGCTGGCGGCGGCGTGGTTCGTGGTGGAGACGCGGACGCCCGAGCCGCTGATCGACCCGCGGCTGATGCGCGCGCGGGGAGTGTGGACCGCCAACGCCGCCTCGCTGCTGTCGGGCTTCGCCCTAATGGGCGGCGGCGTCCTGTTCCCCTTGCTCGTCCAGCTCCCGGCGAGCACGGGGTTCGGATTCGGGGGGAGCGCGACCCAGGCGGCCATGCTGCAGCTTCCGGGGGCGGTGGGCATGTCGGCGGCGGGGATCGTCGCGGGCATGCTGGACAGGCGCGTGGGCTCGCGGACGATCCTGCTGGCCGGAGGGATGCTCGCGGCGACGGGCCTGGGTCTCGTGAGCGTGGCGCACGACACCATGTGGCAGCTCTACGCGGGCGGCACGGTGCGCGGCATCGGCCTGGGTTTCGCCTACGCGGCCGTCGCCAACTTGGTCGTCGACGCGGTGCCCGCAGCGCACACGGGCGTGGCCACCGGGGTGAACACGCTGCTGCGGACCGTGGGGGCGTCCCTGGGAACGCAGGTGAGCGCGGTGATCGTCACGGCGTCGGTGCCGGCGGGCGGGCGGTTCCCCGCCGAGTGGGGGTTCGCCCTCGGCTTCGCCGTCAGCGCGGCCGCCATGGCGGCCGTGACGGCGCTGGCCCTGGCGGCGCCGCGGCGGTGACAACGCCCGGGGCCCGGCACGCGAGGCGCGAGGGGCTCGTCCCGCGTGCCGGGCCCCGGACGGCGGATCGAAGGGCGATCCCGGTCAGGAGGTCAGAACGCCTCGACGGCGCGCCGCGCCTCCGGGTCGAGGACGCCCCAGCCGATCAACTCCTCGGTCAGCTCCGACGGCGACTTGTCGTAGATCACCGCCAGCGAACGCAGGTCCTCCTGCCGGATGGACAGGACCTTCCCGTTGTAGTCGCCCCGCTGGCTCTGGATCGTCGCGGCGTACCGGGCGAGGGGACCGGCCTTGTCCTTCGGAAGCTGCTGCAAACGCTCGAGGTCGATCACGAGCTTGGGGGTGGGCCCGAGCGGGCTCGGCGAGGCCCCGCCGGGCAGCAACTCGGAAACCGGCACGCCGTAGAAATCGGCGAGCTCGGCCAGCTTCTGAACGGTGACGGCGCGGTCGCCCCGCTCGTACGAACCCACGACGACGGCCTTCCAGCGGCCACGGGACTTCTCTTCCACACCGTGCAGCGACAGACCCTGCTGGGTGCGGATGGCGCGCAGGCGCGCCCCAAGAGCCTTAGCGTATTCAGACGGCATGTGCGGTCCCCCAGGCTCACTTTCGTCGTCGTTGTCGGGCCCCCGGGACGGCGATTCCTCGGTGTCCCGGGGGGAGGCCCGGACCCGGAGGCTCCAATCCGCCCCGAGGGTCCGTCTCCAGGGATGGTTACGGACAGTGACGGTAAAACGGGGACGGCCCTAGGTCAAGCTGATTGGAAAAAAGCGGTCGAATCCGCAGGTCTCGATCCGGACCGTCCGGGTCGGGCCGGCCCGTCGCGCGCACCGGCCGTCTCCGGTGCCCATCTCCTTCATTCCCCCGATGTGACCGCTCTCACCAGGCAAGACGCCCGGTATCCCCGGTACATGGCAGAGAGTTGGGACTGCTACGGTGATACGGACGAGCGTCCTTTAAGACCCGTCCCGTGAGGCGGGAAAGGAGGTTTCTGCGGTGAATGCTGCCTCCCGGCGGGGAGAGCCGGTCGAGGCGCGCGTGGCGGACGGTGACCCCCGGCCCAAGGGTCCCGGACACAAGGAGTCCCGGCACAAGGCCGTTCTCGAAGGCCCCGACATCAGGCGCGCGCTCACCCGTATCGCCCACGAGATCCTCGAACGCACCAAGGGCGGCGACGACGTCGTCCTGCTCGGCATCCAGACCCGCGGCGTGACGCTGGCCCGGCGGCTGGCCGACCTGCTGGAGCGGGTGGAGGGCCGCCCCGTGCCGTGCGGCTCGCTGGACGCCACGATGTACCGCGACGACCTGCGGATGAAGCCCGCACGCGCGCTCGGCCGCACCGAGCTGCCCGCCGGCGGCGTCGACGACCGCATCGTGGTGCTGGTCGACGACGTGCTGTTCTCCGGCCGCACCGTCCGCGCCGCCCTGGACGCCCTGGGCGACCTCGGCCGTCCGCGCGCCGTGCAGCTGGCCGTGCTGGTCGACCGCGGCCACCGGCAGCTGCCGATCCGCGCCGACTACGTGGGCAAGAACCTGCCCACGTCCATGCGGGAGACCGTCAAGGTCATGCTCGCCGAGAACGACGGGCGCGACGCCGTGCTGCTCGGCCCGGCCGACGGGCGCCCGCGCCACGCCGAGGGGAGGCACGGGTGACGCGCCATCTGATCTCGGCGGCGGACCTGAGCAAGGACGACGCGCTGCTCGTCCTGGACACGGCCGAGGAGCTCGCCCGGGTCGCCCACCAGTCCATCAAGAAGCTGCCCACGCTGCGCGGACGCACGGTGGTCAACCTCTTCTTCGAGGACTCCACCCGCACCCGCATCTCGTTCGAGGCGGCCGCCAAGCGGCTGTCCGCCGATGTGATCAACTTCTCGGCCAAGGGGTCGAGCGTGTCCAAGGGGGAGAGCCTCAAGGACACCGCGCTGACGCTGGAGGCCATGGGCGCCGACTGCGTGGTCATCCGGCACAGCGCCTCCGGCGCCCCGCACCGGCTGGCCACCTGGGTCCGCGGCAGCGTCGTCAACGCGGGCGACGGCACGCACGAGCACCCCACGCAGGCGCTGCTGGACGCGTTCACGATGCGCCGCCGCCTGGGCTCCCTGGAGGGCCGCCGCGTCACGATCGTCGGCGACGTGCTGCACAGCCGGGTGGCACGCTCCAACGTGCTGCTGCTGGGCACCCTCGGCGCCGACGTCACCCTGGTCGCGCCGCCCACGCTGCTGCCGGTCGCGGTCGACACCTGGCCCTGCTCGGTGTCGTACGACCTGGACGCGGTGCTGCCCAAGAGCGACGTGGTGATGATGCTGCGGGTGCAGCGCGAGCGCATGAACGCCGCGTACTTCCCCACCGTCCGCGAGTACAGCCGCCGCTACGGCCTGGACGCCGACCGGCTCGCCCGCCTGCCGGACCACGCCATCGTCATGCACCCCGGCCCGATGAACCGCGGCGTGGAGATCGCCGCGGAGGTGGCCGACTCGCCCCGCTCCACCGTCGTCGAGCAGGTCGCCAACGGCGTCAGCGCCCGCATGGCCGTGCTCTACCTGCTGCTCGGCGGTTCCGAGCCCGCCATCGGCAAGGAGGTCGCGCCGCGATGAGCCGACCGCCGGAGCGCGGCGCCGGGACCGGCCGGCGCGGGACGGACGACACGACGAGGCGGCGCGTCGGCGCCGCCGCCGAGACGAGCGGGGGAGCACGGTGACGTCGACGGTTCTCATCAAGGACGCGCGGATCCTGGGCGGGGAGCCCGCCGACATCCTCGTCCGGGACGGCATGATCGTCGAAGTGGGGCGGGGGCTGGACGCGGCCGGCGCGCAGGTCGTCCGGGCCGACGGGCTGATCGCCCTGCCCGGCCTGGTGGACCTGCACACGCACCTGCGCGAGCCGGGCCGCGAGGACGCCGAGACCGTCGAGTCCGGCACGAAGGCCGCCGCGATGGGCGGGTACACCGCCGTGCACGCGATGGCCAACACCGACCCCGTGGCCGACACCGCGGGCGTGGTGGAGCAGGTGTGGCGCCTCGGCCGCGAGGCCGGCTACTGCGACGTGCAGCCGGTCGGCGCGGTCACCCGCGGCATCGCCGGCGAGCAGCTGGCCGAGCTGGGCGCCATGGCGGACTCGGCCGCCCGGGTGCGGGTGTTCTCCGACGACGGGCACTGCGTGTCCGACGCGGTGATCATGCGGCGGGCGCTGGAGTACGTCAAGGCGTTCGACGGCGTGATCGCCCAGCACGCCCAGGAGCCGCGGCTGACCGAGGGCGCCCAGATGAACGAGGGCGAGGTGTCCGCCCGGCTCGGGCTGCCCGGCTGGCCCGCGGTGGCCGAGGAGGCGATCGTCGCCCGGGACGTGCTGCTGGCCGAGCACGTGGGCTCGCGGGTGCACGTGTGCCACGTGTCCACCGCCGGGTCGGTCGAGATCATCCGGTGGGCCAAGAGCCGCGGCTGCCGGGTCACCGCCGAGGTCACCCCGCACCACCTGCTGCTGGACGACACCCGCGCCGAGACCTACGACCCCGTCTACAAGGTGAACCCGCCGCTGCGCACCGCCGAGGACGTGGCCGCGCTGCGGCGGGCGCTGGCCGACGGGACCATCGACTGCGTGGCCACCGACCACGCCCCGCACCCCGTGGAGGCCAAGGAGACCGAGTGGGCCGAGGCCGCCATGGGCATGATCGGCCTGGAGACGGCGCTGTCGGTCGTCCAGGAGGCCATGGTCGACACCGGGCTGCTCGACTGGGCCGGGGTGGCCGACCGCATGTCGGTCCGCCCCGCGCGCATCGGCCGCCTCACCGGGCAGGGCCGCCCGCTGGCCGCCGGTTCCCCCGCCAACATCACGCTGTACGACCCGGCGCCGCGCCGCCCGGTGGACCCCACGGCGATGACGTCCAAGAGCCGCAACACCCCCTTCGCGGGGCTGGAGCTGCCCGGATGCGTCGTCGCCACCTTCCTGCGCGGACGGCCGACCGTTCTGGAAGGGAAGCTGCAGTGACCCCACCCCCCGCAGTGCTGGTTCTGGAAGACGGCAAGACGTTCCGCGGGGAGGCGTTCGGGGCGCTCGGCGAGACCTTCGGCGAGATGGTCTTCAACACCGGGATGACCGGGTACCAGGAGACGCTCACCGACCCGTCGTACGCCCGGCAGATCGTGGCGATGACCGCCCCGCACATCGGCAACACCGGCGTCAACGGCGAGGACCCCGAGTCGGGCCGCATCCAGGTCGCCGGGTACGTGGTGCGCGAGCCCGCCCGCCTGGCGTCCAACTGGCGCGCCACCGGGTCGCTGGAGGAGGCGCTGCGCGCGCAGGGCGTGGTCGGCATCGCCATGCCGGGGACCCGCGCCCTCACCCGCCACCTGCGCGACAAGGGCGCCATGCGCGCCGGCGTCTTCAGCGGCGACGCGGCCCTCGCGCCCGAGCGCGAGCTGCTGGACAAGGTGCTGGCCGGCCCCTCCATGGTCGGCGCCGACCTGGCCCGCGAGGTGTCCACCCCCGAGCCGTACGTGGTGGCGGCGCACGGCGAGAAGCGGTTCACCGTGGCGGCCGTCGACCTGGGCATCAAGGCGATGACGCCGTACCGGATGGCGCAGCGCGGCTGCGAGGTGCACGTGCTGCCCGCGGCGAGCACCGCCGAGGACATCCTGGCGCTCGACCCGGACGGCGTGTTCTTCAGCAACGGCCCGGGCGACCCGGCCGCCGCCGACTACGCCGTGGAGGCGCTGCGCGGCGTGCTGGACGCGGGCAAGCCGTTCTTCGGCATCTGCTTCGGCAACCAGATCTTCGGTCGGGCCCTGGGCCTCGGCACCTACAAGCTGCGGTTCGGGCACCGGGGCGTCAACCAGCCCGTGCGGGACGTCAGGACGGGGAAGGTGGACATCTCCGCGCACAACCACGGATTCGCCGTGGACGCGCCGACCGACGGCCCGTTCGACACCCCGTACGGGCGCGGCGAGGTCAGCCACGTCAACCTCAACGACGGCTGCGTCGAGGGCCTGCGGCTGCTCGACTACCCGGCGTTCAGCGTCCAGTACCACCCGGAGGCGGCGGCGGGACCGCACGACGCCACCGGCCTGTTCGACCGCTTCTGCGAGCTGATGGGGGGTGCCCGCTGATGCCGCGGCGGACCGACCTGACCTCCGTCCTGGTGATCGGCTCCGGGCCGATCGTGATCGGCCAGGCGTGCGAGTTCGACTACTCCGGCACCCAGGCGTGCCGGGTGCTCAAGGCCGAGGGCCTGCGGGTGGTGCTGGTCAACAGCAACCCCGCCACGATCATGACCGACCCGGAGTTCGCCGACGCCACCTACGTCGAGCCGATCACTCCCGAGGTGGTCGAGAAGATCATCGCCAAGGAGCGGCCGGACGCGCTGCTGCCCACCCTGGGCGGGCAGACCGCGCTCAACACCGCCATGGCGCTGCACGAGTCGGGCGTGCTCGAGCGGTACGGGGTCGAGCTGATCGGCGCGGACGTGGAGGCGATCCAGGCGGGCGAGAACCGGGAGCGGTTCAAGGCCGTCGTCGACAAGGTCGCCCGCGAGCACGGGCTGAACGCCGAGTCGGCCCGCTCGGTCATCTGCCACACCATGGACGAGTGCCTGGCCGCCGCGGCCGAGCTCGGCTACCCGCTGGTGGTGCGGCCGTCGTTCACCATGGGCGGCGCCGGGTCCGGCATGGCCCACGACGAGGACGACCTGCGCCGCATCGCCGGCGCCGGGCTGGCCGCGTCCCCGA
The DNA here is from genome assembly GCF_001552235.1 of Actinomadura rubrobrunea NBRC 15275. Classification (NCBI taxonomy): domain Bacteria; kingdom Bacillati; phylum Actinomycetota; class Actinomycetes; order Streptosporangiales; family Thermomonosporaceae; genus Actinomadura; species Actinomadura viridilutea. The sequence continues at coordinate 15,784 of NZ_BCQU01000084.1, forward strand.
CCAGCGAGGTGCTCCTGGAGGAGTCGATCCTCGGCTGGAAGGAGTACGAGCTGGAGGTGATGCGGGACGCCGCCGACAACGTCGTCATCGTGTGCTCCATCGAGAACCTGGACCCGATGGGCGTGCACACCGGCGACTCGATCACCGTGGCGCCCGCCATGACGCTCACCGACCGCGAGTACCAGAACATGCGGGACGTGGCGATCGCGGTGATCCGCGAGGTCGGGGTGGACACCGGCGGCTGCAACATCCAGTTCGCCGTGCACCCGGAGACCGGGCGCATGGTCGTCATCGAGATGAACCCGCGGGTGTCGCGGTCGTCGGCGCTGGCGTCCAAGGCCACCGGCTTCCCCATCGCCAAGATCGCCGCGCGGCTGGCCATCGGCTACACCCTCGACGAGATCCCCAACGACATCACCGCCGAGACCCCCGCCTCGTTCGAGCCGACCCTCGACTACGTGGTGGTCAAGGTGCCGCGGTTCGCGTTCGAGAAGTTCCCCGGCGCCGATCAGGCCCTCACCACCCACATGAAGTCGGTCGGCGAGGCCATGGCGATCGGCCGCTGCTTCACCGAGGCGCTGCAGAAGGCGATGCGGTCGCTGGAGCAGAAGGGCTCGTCGTTCTCCTGGGCCGGGGAGCGCGGCGACCCCGAGGAGTGGGTGCGCAAGGCGAGCCGGGCGCACGACGGGCGGCTGCACGCGGTCCAGCGGGCCCTGTGGGCGGGCGCGTCGGTCGAGCGGCTGCACGAGGCCACCGGCATCGACCCGTGGTTCCTGGACCAGATCGCCGCGATCAACGAGGTGGCCGAGGAGATCCGCACCGCCGAGGACGCGCTGACCCGCGACAAGCTGCTGCGGGCCAAGCGGCACGGCTTCTCCGACGCCCAGATCGGCGAGCTGCGCGGCCTGTCGGAGGAGGTGGTGCGGGAGCTGCGGCACGCCCTCGGCGTCCGCCCCGTCTACCTGACCGTCGACACCTGCGCCGCCGAGTTCGCCGCCCGCACCCCCTACCTGTACTCCTCCTACGACGAGGAGACCGAGGTGCCGCCCGGCACCAGGCCCAAGGTCATCATCCTGGGCTCCGGGCCGAACCGCATCGGGCAGGGCGTCGAGTTCGACTACTCCTGCGTGCACGCCTCGTTCACGCTCGCCGAGGCGGGCTACGAGACCGTCATGGTCAACTGCAACCCGGAGACCGTCTCCACCGACTACGACACCTCCCACCGGCTGTACTTCGAGCCGCTGACGCTGGAGGACGTGCTGGAGGTGGTGCACGCCGAGCAGAAGACCGGCGAGGTCGCCGGGGTGATCGTCCAGTTCGGCGGGCAGACCCCGCTGCGGCTGGCGCAGCAGCTGAAGGACGCGGGGGTGCCGATCGTCGGGACCTCGCCGGAGAGCATCCACCTGGCCGAGGACCGCGGGGCGTTCGGCCGGGTGCTGCAGCGCGCCGGGCTGATCGCGCCCAAGCACGGCACCGCCACCTCCTTCGAGGAGGCCCGCGAGATCGCCCACGAGATCGGCTACCCGGTGCTGGTGCGGCCCTCGTACGTGCTGGGCGGCCGCGGCATGGAGATCGTCTACGACGACGCCACGCTGGAGTCGTACCTGGAGATGCAGAGCCGGGGCGGCCTGCTGGAGCACCCGGTGCTCGTCGACCGGTTCCTCGACGAGGCCATCGAGGTCGACGTGGACGCGCTGTTCGACGGCGAGGAGCTGTACCTCGGCGGCGTCATGGAGCACATCGAGGAGGCCGGCATCCACTCCGGCGACTCGGCGTGCGCGCTGCCGCCGATCACCCTCGGCCACGACGACCTGCGCCGCATCCGGGAGGCCACCGAGGCCCTCGCCCGCGGCATCGGCGTGCGCGGCCTGATCAACGTCCAGTACGCCCTGGCGGCCGGCGTGCTGTACGTGCTGGAGGCCAACCCGCGCGCCTCCCGCACCGTGCCGTTCGTGTCCAAGGCGACGGCGGTGCCGCTGGCCAAGGCCGCCGCCCGCGTCATGCTCGGCGCCTCCATCGCCGAGCTGCGCCGCGAGGGGCTGCTGCCGGAGTCGGGCGACGGCGGGTCGCTGCCGCTGGACGCGCCGATCGCGGTCAAGGAGGCGGTGCTGCCGTTCAACCGGTTCCGCACCCCCGAGGGGCAGGGCGTGGACACCGTGCTGGGCCCCGAGATGCGCTCCACCGGCGAGGTCATGGGCATCGACGAGGGGTTCGGCACCGCCTACGCCAAGTCCCAGCAGGCCGCCTACGGCGCGTCCCTGCCGACCAAGGGCCGGGCGTTCGTGTCGGTGGCCAACCGGGACAAGCGGCACATGATCTTCCCCGTCAAGCGCCTTGCTGACCTCGGCTTTGAGATTCTTGCCACGGAGGGGACCGCGCAGGTCCTGCGCCGCAACGGCGTGCATGCCAAGATCGTGCGCAAGCACAGCGACGGCCCGGGACCCGACGGCGAGCCCACCATCGTGCGGCGCGTCCTCGACGGCGAGGTGGACCTCATCGTCAATACTCCCTTCGGCAGCCCCGGACAGTCCGGGCCCCGGCTCGACGGCTACGAGATCCGTACCGCGGCCGTGCTGCGCGGCGTGCCGTGCGTGACCACGGTGCAGGGACTGGCCGCGGCCGTGCAGGGCATCGAGGCCATCGTCGGCGGTCAGGTCGGCGTGCGCTCTCTGCAGGAGCACGCCGAGCGCCTGCGCGGCGCGCACGGCGCGGGACCCGCCTGACGGGAGGGCGCCCAGGCCGTGCGGCCCGACGACGACGAGAGGGAGACGGGTGTCCGACACACCGGTGCAGACGTCGGCAACCGTTTTGACGGTCCGCCAGGTGGGCGACTACCACGCGCTGACGGCGGTGGCCCCCGGGGTCGCGGAGCGGTTCCGGCCGGGGCAGTTCGTGGCGCTCGCGGTGGGCGGCGAGCACACGAGCCGGCTCGTGCGCCGGTGCCTGGCCGTGCACGAGGTCAAGTCCGACTACGGCGGGACGGTGGAGATGGTGTTCGCCGTCCGCGAGCCGGGCACCCGCTGGCTGGCCGGGCTGCGCTCGCGCGACCGGCTCGACGTGGTGGGGCCGCTCGGCCGCCCGTTCCGGCTGCCCCGCGACCCGGTCGGCTGCCTGCTGGTGGGCGGCGGGCCGGGCGCGGCCGGGCTGTTCGCGCTGGCCGACACGCTGCGCCGGCGCGGCTGCCAGGTGCACTTCGTGCTGGCGGGGGCCACGTCGCGGCAGGTGTTCGGGTCGCGGATGGCGCAGCGCATCGGCGACAGCGCCACCGTCGTCACCGAGGACGGCTCGCTGGGGGAGAAGGCCACGCTGCGCGAGGCGCTGCCCCGCGTGCTGGAGGAGACCGGCTCCGACGTCGTCTACGGCTGCGGACCCACGTCCCTGCTGCGCACGGTGGCGCGCATCGCCGCGGACTTCGGCGTGCCGTCCCAGGTGTCGGTGGAGGAGTTCCTGCAGGAGACCGGGGCGTGCGGCATCGGCGTGTGCATGACGTGCGTGCTGCCGTTCCACGGGGATGACGGCGTGACCCGCATGGTGCGCGCCTGCGCCGAGGGCCCGGTGCTGCGCGGCGACCGGGTCCGCTGGGGCGACCTGGGCACCATCCCGTTCGACGCCTTGGGCGCCCCCCGCGTCCTGCACGTCGCCGACCGCGCGCGCGAGGAGGCCCAGTGACAAGGGAGCCGGAAAGGCGCGGCGGCGCCTGGAGCGACCAGCGAGGCGCGGGGAAGGCGTCGGACAGGATGTCGGACAGGATGTCGGACAGGATGCGGACGCGGCTGGGGGATCTGGAGCTGCCGAATCCCATCCTGACGGCGTCCGGCTGCGGCGGGACGGGACGGGAGCTGGCGCAGTTCACCGACCTGTCGCGGCTGGGCGCGTTCGTGACGACGTCGGTGATGGCGCAGCCGCGGGCGGGGCGGCCCACGCCGCGGATGGTCGAGACGCCGGCCGGGCTGCTGACCGCCATGGGCCTGCCGGGCCCGGGCATCGACACGTTCCTCGAACGGGACCTGCCGTGGCTGACCGAGCAGGGCGTGCGGACGATCGTGTCGCTGGCGGGCAACACCGTCGAGGAGTTCGGCGAGCTGGCCCGGCGGCTGCGCGGCGTGCCCGGCGTCGCGGCGATCGAGGTGAACGTGGCCTGCCCCAACGTCGAGGACCGCGGCCGGATGTTCGCCTGGCATCCGCGCGCGTCGGCCGCCGTGGTGCGGGCGGTGCGCGCCAACAGCCGGGTGCCGGTGATCGCCAAGCTCGCGCCGGACGTCACCGACATCGTCACCATCGCGCTGGCCTGCGTGGACGCGGGGGCCGACGCGCTGACCCTGATCAACACGATGGTCGGCATGGCCATCGACACCGACACGCTGCGTCCCGCGCTGGCGGGCGTGTCGGGCGGCCTGTCCGGGCCGGCCGTGCGGCCCGTGGCCGTGCGCTGCGTCTACCAGGTGCACGCCGCGCTGCCCACCACGCCCATCATCGGCGTGGGGGGCGTGGCCACCGGGCTGGACGCGCTGGAGTTCGTGCTGGCCGGGGCCTCGGCGGTCGCGGTGGGCACCACCTTGTTCCACGACCCGTCCGCGGGCACGCGCATCCTGCGCGAGCTGGAGGACGCCTTGGCGGCGCGCCGCCTCACGCTGGCGGACGCCGTGGGGCTGGCCCACAAGCCCGCCGGGTACGTCCCGCCCCAGGTCCGCCCCGAGGAGCCCGTGCCCGGGGAGACGAAGGAGAATCTGCCGTGACCGCTGCCCCCGCCCCCATCGCCGTGGCGCTGGACGCCCCCGACCTGGAGACGGCCGCTCGGTGGGCCGGCCTGGTCGCTCCGCATGTCAGCACCGTCAAGGTGGGCCTCGAGCTGTACCTGCGGTACGGGCCGGACGCGGTCGCCCGCGTGCGGGAGGCGGGCGGCGCTCAGGTGTTCCTGGACCTGAAGCTGCACGACATCCCCGCCACGGTCGCGGGGGCGGCGCGCTCGGTGGCACGGCTCGAGCCGGCGTTCCTCACGGTGCACGCCGCGGGCGGCCCGGCCATGATCCGCGCCGCCGTGGACGCCGCGCCGGGCGCCAGGATCGCGGCGGTGACGGTGCTCACGTCCCTGCGCGAGGAGGATCTGGCCCGCATCGGCCTGGAGGGGCCCGCGCACGACGCCGTACGGCGGCTGGCCGCTCTCGCGGTGGAGGCGGGCGCTCAGGCGCTCGTCTGCTCCCCTCAGGAGGCCGCTGCGGTGCGCGCGGAGGTCGGGCCCGGCGTCACCCTCATCACGCCTGGTGTGCGGCCCGCGGGGGCCGCCGCGCAGGACCAGGCGCGCGTCGCCACGCCCGAGGAGGCGCTGGCGGCGGGGGCCGACCTGCTGGTGATCGGACGGCCCATCACGGGCGCCGCCGATCCCGGGACGGCCGCCGCGGACATCGCCGCGGCGCTGCGCCGCACTCCCGCCGGGGGGCCCGCCGCTTCGGCGGGGTCCTGAACGGGCCCCCTCGAGCGTCCCGAGAACGTCCGACGCCGCGATCCGACCCCTGAACGGGACGCGGGGCCGGCGGGGTCCGCCGGCGCGTGGACGTCCCACTCGATTGCCTGCCCAGGGAGTTTTTGGACATTTCGGGCGAGTGATTGCGGTCACTTCTGTCGGCCTGTTTTCCGGGAAACGGCGGACCGCAGGAAAATGTGACACGGATCACCTGAGAGAGTCTTCGTCGTCCGCCGGAAACGCGGCCGTCGGCGCGTGGCTAGTTCGAAAGCCCTAGCGATCAGGGTGACAAGTGACACAAATGGGGCGTTGTCGGGGGATTTTTGACGATCTTGCGAAAGCCGCTGATGGGGCGGGGGTGGCGCGGAGGGAGGCTCCGAGTGTGTACACTCCGTATTCAGGACGCCTCAGGGAGTGATTTTCGTGATTTTGTGGCGGGCCAAACGGCACTTCACGTTGCTTTATAGGGCGTGAACTCGCTAGTTTCCCAACCCGTCCGACTCCGTCGAGTGAAACCTGAGGTGACCCGGCGTGGCTCTTCCGCCCCTAACCCCCGAACAGCGCGCCGCAGCCCTGGAGAAGGCTGCCAAGGCCCGCAAGGAGCGGGCCGAGGTCAAGAACAAGCTGAAGCACGGGGGAATCTCGCTTGCCGAGGTCCTCAAGGAGGGGCAGACCGACGACGTCATCGGGAAGATGAAGGTGTCGGCCCTCCTCGAGTCCCTGCCCGGCGTGGGCAAGGTCCGTGCGAAGCAGATCATGGAGCGCCTGGGCATCGCCGAGTCCCGCCGCGTGCGGGGTCTCGGCGCCAACCAGCGCGCCTCCCTGGAGCGTGAGTTCGGCGGCGGTGGAAACCGCTGACGAGCGACGCGCGGGCGGGCGCGACGGCGCGACCGTCGCGGCCGGGTCCGGCGCGTCCGACGGCAGGCCCCCCGGCACGTCCGGCGGCGCGTCCGACTCCGGCTCCATCCCGCCCGGCCCCGGCGCACCCATCGCTGCGCCGGGCGACTCTCCCTCGTCGCAGGGCTCCAGGCCGCGGCGGCTGACGGTCCTGTCCGGGCCGTCGGGCGTCGGCAAGAGCACGGTCGTCGCCGAGATCCGGCGGGCCCATCCCGAGGTGTGGCTGTCGGTCTCGGTGACCACCCGGCCGCCCCGGCCGGGTGAGACCCACGGGGTGCAGTACTACTTCGTCGACGACGCCGGCTTCGACCGGCTCGTCGCCGAAGGGGAGCTGCTCGAATGGGCCGAGTTCGCGGGCAACCGCTACGGCACCCCGAGGCGTCCGGTCGAGGAACGGCTGGCCGCCGGGCAGCCCGTGCTGCTGGAGATCGATCTGCAGGGGGCGCGCCAGGTCCGGCAGGCGATGCCCGAGTCGCTGCTGGTGTTCCTGGCGCCGCCCTCGTGGGAAGAGCTGGTCCGCCGCCTGGTCGGCCGCGGCACCGAGCCCGCGGACGTGATCGAGCGGCGGCTGGCGGCGGCGCGGGTGGAACTGGCCGCCGAGAAGGAGTTCGACGTGACGCTGGTCAACACGTCCGTCCAGGACGTGTGCCGCGAACTGCTAACCTTGATGGCCGTTCGTCCATAGCCACGTCTAGGGGAAGGCCACAGAGTGGCAGCCAGTTCCGAGGGCATCACCAACCCGTCGATCGACGAGCTCCTCGAGGTCGTCGACACCAAGTACGGCCTGGTCACGATCGCCGCCAAGCGCGCCCGGCAGATCAACGCCTACTACGCGCAGCTCGGCGAGGGCCTGCTGGAGTACGTGGGCCCGCTCGTGGAGACCCAGGTGCAGGAGAAGCCGCTCTCGATCGCGCTGCGCGAGGTGCGCGAGGGCCTGCTGCACGCCGAGCCGATCGACGGCTGAGACGCCCGGACCGCACAACCGAGCCATGACCGATCCCAGGCCGCGCGTCGTGCTCGGCGTCGGCGCCGGCATCGCCGCGTACAAGGCGTGCGAGCTGCTGCGGCGGCTCACGGAGTCCGGACACGACGTGCGCGTGGTGCCGACCGCCGACGCGTTGCGCTTCGTCGGCGCCGCGACCTGGGAGGCGCTGTCGGGCCACCCGGTGTCGTCCCAGGTGTGGGACGACGTCGACCAGGTGGCGCACGTCCGCCTGGGCAAGGAGGCGGACCTGGTCTTCGTCGCCCCGGCCACCGCCGACCTGCTCGCGCGGGCCGCGCACGGCCGGGCCGACGACCTGCTCACCGCCACCCTGCTGACCGCGCGGTGCCCGGTGGTGTTCGCGCCCGCCATGCACACCGAGATGTGGGAGCATCCGGCGACCCAGGACAACGTGGCCCTGCTGCGCTCCCGCGGCGCGATCGTGGTGGAGCCCGCGACGGGACGGCTGACCGGCGCCGACACCGGGCCGGGGCGGCTGCCCGAGCCGGCCGAGCTGTTCGAGGTGGCCCGGCGGGCGCTGAGACGCGGTCGGAGGGCGCCCGACCTCGCGGGCCGGCACGTGGTGATCTCGGCGGGCGGGACGCGCGAGGCGATCGACCCGGTGCGGTTCATCGGCAACCGCTCCTCCGGCCTGCAGGGGTACGCCCTGGCCCGCACGGCCGTGGCGCGCGGCGCCCGGGTGACCGTGGTCGCGGCGAACGTCGCCCTGCCCGATCCGGCGGGGGCGCGCGTGGTGCGCGTGGAGTCGGCCGCGCAGATGCGCGCGGCGGTGCTGGAGGCCGCCGCGGACGCCGACGCGGTCGTCATGGCGGCCGCCGTCGCCGACTTCCGCCCCGCCGACTACCGCGACTCCAAGATCAAGAAGGTGCCGGGGGCGGAGCCCGAGCCGATCGCGCTGGTCAAGAATCCCGACATCCTGGCCGAGCTGAGCGCCCGGCCGCGCGGCGACCAGGTGGTCGTGGGGTTCGCCGCCGAGACCGACGACGTGCTGGCCGCGGGCCGCGAGAAGCTCGCCCGCAAGGGCTGCGACCTGCTGGTGGTCAACGAGGTCGGCGCCGACCTGGCGTTCGGGCGCCCGGACAACGCCGCGGTCGTCCTGACGGCCGACGGCGCCGAGACCCCGGTGCCGCGCGGCCCGAAGGAGGATCTGGCCGACGTGGTGTGGGACCTGGTGGTCGAGCGGCTCGAACCGCGCCCGGCCACCCCTTGATCGCCTCGGGGCGCGTTCCGTATGGCCTGATCTTGCCATCCGTGGCCGGATTAGGCATTTGTTCGGTGGTGTCGTCGTACCGTGGCGAGGAATCATTGTCGCTAGACTTCCTCGGACACGGTCGTCGCCACGGTGCGGGACCCGTGTCCCGCCGAGTCCACAATCCGTTCTGCGACATCAGTCAGCAGCCGCTGCAAGGAGTTCACGTACGTGTCTCGCCGCCTGTTCACCTCCGAGTCCGTCACCGAGGGGCACCCGGACAAGATCGCGGACCAGATCAGCGACGCGATTCTCGACGCCATGCTCAAGGACGACCCGAAGAGCCGGGTCGCCGTCGAGACCATGATCACCACGGGGCAGGTGCATGTCGCCGGTGAGGTGACCACCGAGACCTACGTGGACATCCCGGGCGTGATCCGGGAGAAGATCCTGGAAATCGGCTACGACTCGTCGAAGAAGGGTTTCGACGGCCACTCCTGCGGCGTTTCGGTGTCCATCGGCGCCCAGTCGCCCGACATCGCCCAGGGCGTCGACGACGCCTACGAGACCCGCGAGGGCGAGGGCACGGACGAGCTCGACCGGCAGGGCGCCGGCGACCAGGGCCTGATGTTCGGCTACGCCACCAACGAGACCCCCGAGCTGATGCCGCTGCCGATCACCCTGGCGCACCGGCTGGCGCAGCGGCTGGCGCAGGTCCGCAAGCAGGGCGTGGTGCCCTACCTGCGGCCGGACGGCAAGACGCAGGTGACCATCGAGTACGAGGGCGACCGCGCGGTGCGCCTGGACACCGTGGTCGTCTCCAGCCAGCACGCCCCGGACATCGACCTCAAGACGCTGCTGACCCCGGACATCAAGGAGCACGTGGTCGACCCGGTGCTGGCCGAGTTCGACCTGGAGTCCGACGGATACCGGCTGCTGGTCAACCCCACCGGCCGGTTCGAGATCGGCGGTCCGATGGGCGACGCCGGGCTGACCGGCCGCAAGATCATCGTGGACACCTACGGCGGCATGGCGCGGCACGGCGGCGGCGCGTTCTCCGGCAAGGACCCCTCCAAGGTGGACCGCTCGGCCGCGTACGCCATGCGCTGGGTGGCCAAGAACATCGTGGCCGCCGGCCTGGCCGACCGCGCCGAGGTGCAGGTCGCCTACGCCATCGGCAAGGCGCACCCGGTCGGCGTGTTCGTGGAGACCTTCGGCACCGAGAAGCTGCCGGTCACCAAGATCCAGGCCGCCGTCCTGGAGGTGTTCGACCTGCGTCCGGCCGCCATCGTCCGCGACCTGGACCTGCTGCGGCCGATCTACCAGCAGACGGCCGCCTACGGCCACTTCGGCCGCCCCGAGCCCGACTTCTCCTGGGAGCGCACCGACCGGGCCAAGGAGCTGGCCGCGGCCGCCGGCCTGTGACCTCCCCGGTGTGACAGACGGCGAAGGCCCTGCGGAGGCGCCCTCCGCAGGGCCTTCGGCGTTCACGGGGCGCCGCTAGCAGGCGGCGCCGCGGGGGAGCCGGTAACGGGCCCTGATGGTGTAGCGGCCGGGCCGCGTGGTGTGGAGGCGGGTGAAGTCGCCGTCGCGGGACAGGCAGGCGCCGTCGGGGCCCTGCACGGCGAGCCAGGGCGACCAGAAGACCCGGACGAGCGGCGACGCCCCGCCCCGAGGGACGTCCAGCACGAGGCGGTCGGCGGTGATGCGCACGACCGCGGCGGGCGGGTCGGCCAGGGGCTGCGGGTCGACGACGGTGAACAGCCGCCAGTGCTCGTCGCGCCAGACCTCGCGCAGCCAGGGCTGGCCCTCGCGGATCAGCTCGGCCTCCCTCTCGGCGGACCAGTCGGTCTCCACCTCCGGCAGCACGACGTAGCGCACGCCCCACCGCAGCAGCCACGCGCGGTACGCGGCCGGGGTGAGCGTGCCGTCGTAGAACAGCGCGTTGCGGTCGGCGTCGACCTGCCGGTTCCAGCCGCGGGCGAGCACCACGCGGCGGCCGAGCCCGGACGCCTCCCAGTGCGAGCGCAGCGGGACGACCTCGACCCGGCCGCGATCGGCGCCGCGCCGCAGCAGCTCGGCGACCAGCTCGTCCGAGTGGCGGGCCGCCGCCATGGCGGGCCTGGTGTGGATCAGGTCGTCGACGGGCTTGACCACCTGCCACACGGCGGTGACGGCGAACGCGGCGCCCAGCACGGCCAGTCGGCGCCGGTCGCGGACGACGGCCATGGCGCACAGCAGCAGCACGCCGCCGAACATCAGCGCCAGCCGCTCCACGTTGCTGCCGACGGGGGAGGGGATCAGGAAGGTCAGCACGATCCCGACCAGGTAGACGGCGGCGCCCGCGCGGACGGTGCGCCACCGGCGAGGGGCGCACAGCACGATCGCGACGACGCTGGCGAGCGTCGGCAGCACCACGGTGGTGAAGGAGATCGGCTGCACGCCCTTGAACGGGAACAGCAGCGTGGTGGCGCCCACCACCAGCGGCGGCCCGGCGGCCAGGGCGCACCCGTCGAGGCGCCGTCCGGTCAGGAACAGGGCCGCGGCGAGCACCATGACGAACAGGCCGGCCACCGGGCTGGCGAGCGTGGTGAGCACCGTCAGGCCCGTCAACGCGGCGCCGCGGGTCAGGGCGGTGCCGCGCCGGGAGAACGCCACGACGGCGGCGATCAGCGCGACGAACAGGCCGAGCCCGAACGTCACCCGCCCGGCGGCGGCGTTGCACGACAGCGAGAACGCCGCCCACAGCGCCGCGGGCAGCGTCAGCGGCGCCTTGAACCGGACGAGCAGGTACGCGGTCAGCGTGGCCGACAGCGTGCCGGTGATGCAGGCGACGGTGCGGATGCCCGCCCAGGCCATCAGGTACGGCGACAGCACGCTGTAGGAGGGCGGGTGCATGCCGCCGTACCAGAACAGGCTGTAGGGGGAGTCGGGGTGGTGGCGGGCGAAGTAGGTCCAGGCGTTCTGCGCCGCCAGGTCGCCGCCCTCGGCCGCAAGGAACAGCGCCCAGACGAGGTGCAGCGCCGCCGCCAGGAGCGTGGCGGCGGTGACGGGGTTGCGCGGGTCCGCCCAGCGGCGCCACCGCCCGGCCGGGGCGGAGGCGGGGAGCCGCCGCGGGCGCGGCGGTCGCTCGCTGAGCCGGGTGAGGTCGGACGCGGTGGTCACCGCGACATATGAGGCGTAGGGAACGCTTGGGACATCGGGCAATGATCCAATGAATGCGGCGAGAGTGACAAACCGTCCGCCGCGCCCGGCGCCCGCCGCGGCGTCGACCTGATCCGGCGTCGACCTGATCCGGCGTCGACCCGATCCGGCGTCGGCCCGATCTGGTAGGACGGTGGGCGTGCGCGACGACGACGGCGGAGCGGGGCTGATCCCGGGGCTGGACGAGGTCCCCCGGGCGGCCGCCGAGCGTCCCGCCCGCCCGGGCAAGCGCGGAAGGGCGGCCGCGCGGAAGGGCGCCCTGACGCCCGCCGACACGCTTCCGGTCGCGCGGGTCGCCGTCGACGTTCCGCTGGCCCATCTCGACCGCCCGTTCGACTACCTGGTGCCCGCCCGGCTCGACGAGCAGGCGGTGCCCGGGTGCCGGGTGCGCGTCCGGTTCGCCGGCCAGCTGGTGGACGGGCTGCTGCTCGAACGGGTCGCCGAGAGCGCCCACGAGGGCAGGCTGGCGTACCTGGAGCGGGTCGTCTCGCCGGAGCCGGTGCTGACCCCGCAGGTGGCGGCGCTGGCCCGCGAGGTCGCCGACCGGTACGCGGGCACGCTCGCCGACGTGCTGCGCCTGGCGATCCCTCCGCGGCACGCCCGGGTGGAGGCCGAGACGCCGCCCGCCGCGCCCGCGGCCCCCGCGGG
>NZ_BCQU01000085.1:0-27833 GCF_001552235.1 Actinomadura rubrobrunea NBRC 15275
GCGCCAGCCACACCAGTGCGATGTCGCGGCGGGCGTCGGCGGTCGGCGCCTCCACCAGCACCATGCCGACGACCTGGGCGTCCCGGCCCGCGGGCTCGGCGACCATCACGCGGTCGGGGCCGAACGGGGTGACCAGCGGCAGCCGCTCGGTCGTCCGACCGGCCAGCGCGCGCCGCACCGCCGCGGCGTCCGGCGGGTCCACGTCGCCGGAGCGGATCAGCACGGTGCGGGCCCCGTCGCGGACCTCCACGCCCGCCCCGTACAGCGCCGCATACCGGTCCACCTCGCTGACCAGCACGGACGTGTCGCCCTCGCGGACGGCCTGGTCGGCCAGCTCGGCCAGCCGGGTGGCGTCCGCGCGCCGGTCCAGCAGCAGCACGCCCGTGCGCTGCTGCGCGTACGCCCAGCCCAGCGGCACCGCCAGCGCCAGCACCAGGCCGCCGATCAACGCCAGGTAGGTCAGCAGCAGGCGGCGCCGCATCAGCCGTCCACGCCCAGCCGGTAGCCGGTGCCGCGCAGCGTGCGGATCAGACCGGGCCGGCCCGTCTTCGCGCGGATGCCGGCGATGTGCACGTCCAGCGACCGGGACGCCGCCAGGAACGCGTCGCCCCACACCGCGTCGAGGATCTCCTCGCGGCTGCGCACCACCCCCGGCTCGCGCGCCAGCAGCGCCAGCACGTCGAACTCGCGGCGGGTCAGCGCGACCGGGCGGCCGTCCACGACGACCTCGCGGGCGCGCAGGTCGATCCGCACGTCCCCGGCCTCCACCAGGTCCGCCGCGGGGGACCGGCCGCCGGCCCCGCGGACGGGGGCGGAGCGGCGCGCCACCGCGTCCATCCGCGCCAGCAGCTCCATGATCTTGAACGGCTTGACCAGGTAGTCGTCGGCCCCGGCGCGCAGGCCGCGCAGCACCGCCCGCTCCTCGGTCCGCGCGGTGATCACGATGACGGGCACCGCCGACACCCGGCGCAGCCGCCGCAGCATGTCCAGGCCGTCCATGTCGGGCAGGCCCAGGTCCAGCAGGACGAAGTCGCAGCCGTCCTTCAGCCGCAGCCCGTCGCCGGCCCGGACGACCCGCTCGACGCGGTGGCCGCGCCCGGTCAGGGCCGTGGTGAGCGCGTCGGCGAGCCGGTCGTCGTCCTCGACCAACAGCACCCGCATGCCCGTCACGCCCTCCGCAGACCTGCCCTTGCCCCTCGCGGAGCAAGGGTAGGTCCTCGCCTGCGCCCCCGCGTCCGGTCAGCCGCGCGCCGGCGCGGCCGCCGGGGCCTGCTCGGCGCGGGACAGGACGGTGTCGCGGGTCTCGCGCATCGTCACGTACACGACCAGCGACACCGCCGCGCACGCCGACACGTACCAGTAGAAGCCGGACTCGACGCCGCTCTGCTTGAACCACAGCGCCACGTACTCGGCCGTCCCGCCGAACATCGCGTTGGCCAGCGCGTACGGCAGCGCCACGCCCAGCGCCCGCACCCGGGTGGGGAACAGCTCCGCCTTGACCACCGCGTTGATCGAGGTGTAGCCGGTGACGATGACCAGCCCGCCCAGCATCAGCGCCAGCGCGGGCCAGAACCCGTCGACGTTCCCCAGCGCCGTCATGATCGGCACGGTGCCCAGCATGGACCCGACGCCGAACGAGATCAGCAGCGGCCGGCGGCCGATCCGGTCCGACAGCGCCCCGGCGGCGGGCTGCAGGAACATGAACACCGTCAGCGCGCAGAAGCTGACCAGCGTGGCGTCGTCCTTGCTCATGCCCGCGGTGTTGGACAGGTACTTGGTCAGGTAGGTGGTGTAGGTGTAGTACGCCACCGTGCCGCCCATGGTCAGCGCGATGACCAGCGCGAACTCCCGGCGGTGGGCGAACAGGTCCCGCAGCGTGCCGCGCTCGGCGGGCGCGGCGGCGTGCTCCTCGACCTCGTACGCCTCGGTCTCCAGCAGGTTGCGGCGCAGGTAGAACACCACCGCCGCGCCCAGCGCGCCGACGATGAACGGGATGCGCCAGCCCCACGAGTGCAGCGTGTCGTCCGACATGGTGCGCTGCAGGACGATCTGCAGGCCGAGCCCGCACAGCTGGCCCGCGGTCATCGACACGTACTGGAAGCTGGAGGAGAACCCGCGCCGCCCCGGGGCCGACGCCTCGGTCAGGTACGTGGCGCTCGCCGCGTACTCGCCGCCGACCGACAGGCCCTGCAGCAGCCGCGCCACCAGCAGCACCACCGCGCCGAAGTACCCGACGCTCTCATAGGTGGGCGCGACGGCGATGAGCAGCGCGCTCACCGACATCAGGGTGACCGTGGCGGTCAGCGCCGCCTTGCGTCCGCGCCGGTCGCCGAGGCGCCCCAGCAGCCAGCCGCCGACCGGGCGCATGAAGAACCCGACGGCGAAGATGCCCATCGTGTTGAGCAGCTGCGCGGTCGCGTTCCCCTTCGGGAAGAACGAGGCCGCGAAGTAGACGGCGAAGCTGGAGTAGACGAACCAGTCGTACCACTCGACGAGATTGCCGATCGAACCGCCGACCAGCGCCTTCCACGGGCGCCGCGCGGGCCGGGGCGGCGTGCCGCCGGGCAGCGTCGTCGTCACCGGGGACCTCCTCGGATCACGGGGTGGGAAGGGTGACCTGCGTCACCACGAGCCTCCGCAGCGTCACCGATCCGCCGAACCCCGTTCAAGATCGAAGCCCCAGATCTAACGTGCCCTTAACACTGGGGCCACGTGCGTCCGGTGCGTTCGCGTCTGCCGTTACGTGGCCGTACCATCCCGCTCTGTGAGAAATCGGCAGACTCTTGTGGCGATGATGGGCCTGGTGTCCCTGGTCGCCGCGGGATGCGGGGGCGTCAAGACCGAGGACTCCGACGGGAAGGCGGCCGCCGCCTCGTCCCGCCCGTCCGCGACCGCGACGCCCACGGCCGCGCCGGGGGCGGGGACTCCAGAGCCGAAGAGCTGCCCGCGAGGCGGCAAGCTCATCCCGGCCGTCGAGATCCCCGCAGTGCGCACCAAGCCGGTGCACATCCCGGAGGCCCGCATCGGCGGCGAGGTGATCCCGGCCGTGACGATCCCGGGCGTGAACATCCCCGCGCAGCGCGTCCCCGCGCAGTGCGTGACCGTGCACGAGGCGCCGGGCGGCTGCCTGGGCGCCGTGGAGATCCCGCCGACCATGATCCCCGCCGTGGAGATCCCGGCGGTGGAGATCCCCGGCGTCGACGCGGGCGGCATCCATCTGAAGCCCGAGCGCAAAGAGGCCGTACGACAAGAGGCCGTCTACCAGAGGGGCGCGTCCGTCCCTGAGGTGTGCCAGGAGAAGCCGGGGCCAGAAGGCGGATACGTCCCCGGCGTCTACCGTCCCCCTTTGTACCGCGCGCCCGTCTACCGCCCCCCGCTCTACCGGGGGCCCCTCTACCGGCCGGGGGCCTGTAACGACAACGGCGAGTGCATCCCCAGCGTGTCGGTGCCCAGCGTCTCCGTCCCCAGTGTGTCGGTGCCGAGCGTCTCGTTCCCCAGCGCGAGCCTGCGTAGCCGTACGGTCGGGCGCACAGAGGTCTTCGAGGACAAGAGCCAGGTCGCCTTCCGGATGGACGCCGACGTGCTGTTCGAGTTCGGCAAGGCCGACATCAGGCCGCAGGCGGCGGCCGAACTGGCCAAGGTGGCCGCCGCGATCAAGAAGGAGGCGCCGGCGGACGCGCAGGTCCGGGTGGACGGGCACACCGACGCCAAGGGCGACGCCGCCGCCAACCTCGAGCTGTCGCGGCGCCGCGCCCAGGCCGTCGCCGACTGGCTGGCCACCCGCGGCGGCATCCCCCGCTCCCGCCTGAAGGTCACCGGGTACGGGGAGACCAAGCCCGCCGCGCCCAACACCAACGCCGACGGCTCCGACAACCCGCGCGGCCGCGCCAAGAACCGCCGCGTCGTCATCTCGGTCGGCCGCGACTGAGCCCGCGCCGACCGGCTCCGGAGGCCACACCGCCGGTCGGGGCGCCGATCCGCCCGGCCCCCGACCGGCCGGCTCGCCATGACGGACACCGATCCGCATGTGGATTTGGTGATGCTGCATTTCGTATTCAGGTGGGCCGTTATTCGGGAGTCTGGCGAAATGCGCCATGCGCCCGCGTCACCGTCGGCGCCACTCGCCACACTCGACGGCGTTCGTTGACGAGATCACCTTCGCTGTCTAGCGTCCCAGACGTAGGGCTTCACCTCGTCAGTCAGAACGCCGTGCGGGCGTTGTCAGGGGGCTGCGCCCGGCCAGAGGAGGCAGAGGAACCCATGCCCCCACCCTTGGGCACCCTTGTCCGATCCCGACTCCTGACCGTCCTGGCCGCGGCGCTCGCCGCCACCGGGCTGGCGGCCCTTCCGGCCGCGGCGCGCACCGGCCCCGCGGGGCCGCCGGCCGACGTCTACGCCTACCTCGACGACCCCGAGATGACCGCCGAGGGGCAGGAGCCGCCGCACGCGGTGCTGCGCCCCTACGAGAACCGCGCCGACGCCGCCGCCTCGCGCGGTTCGAAGTGGGTGCGCTCCCTGGACGGGGAGTGGCGCCTGACCGTCGTCGACCGTCCGGCCGACGTCCCCGAGGGCTTCTACCGGGAGGGGTACGACACCTCGCGGTGGAGAAAGGTGTCGGTGCCGCACACCTGGCAGAGCGACCGGCTCGACCACCCCATCTTCCGCAACATCCCCACCGAGATGGTGCCGGACGACCCGCCGCGCGCGCCCAAGGACGTCAATCCGACAGGCGCGTATGTGAAGCGCTTCGACATGCCGTCCGCCTGGGACGGCCGCCGCGTCTTCCTGCGGTTCGAGGGCGTCACCAGCGCCTACTTCGTGTGGGTGAACGGCCGCTACGTCGGCTACGACCAGGGCGGTTACACGCCGGCCGAGTTCGACGTGACCGACCACGTCCGCAAGGGCGCCAACACCGTCGCCGTCCAGGTGCACCGGTGGAGCTCCGGGTCCTACCTCGAGGACGTCGACCAGTGGCGGTACAGCGGCATCTTCCGTTCGGTCTGGGCCTACTCCACGCCCAAGACCTATGTGCGCGACGCCTACATCACCACCGACCTGGACGCGTCCTACCGCGACGCGACCCTGAACGCGACGGTGACCCTGGCCAGCAAGCAGGGCCCGCGGGGCGAGCACACCGTCAGGGCGACCCTGGTCGACCCCGAGGGCCGCCGCGTGCAGACCTTCTCCGGCACGACCGCGGTGACCGGTGACACCGCCACCGTGAAGCTCAGCGCGCACGTCGCCGACCCGGCCAAGTGGTCGGACGAGACGCCGAACCTCTACACGCTCGTCCTGGAACTGGCCGGTCCGGACGGCCGCGTCGTCCACACCACCAGCGAGACGATCGGCTTCCGCGAGATCGAGATCAAGGACCGGCGGCTGCTCGTCAACGGCAAGCGGATCCTCATCAAGGGCGTCAACCGCCCCGAGACCGACCCCGACACCGGACGCCACCAGACCCGCGAGCGGATGGAGTCCGACGTCGCGCTGATGAAGCGGCTCAACATCAACGCGATCCGCACCGCGCACTACCCGTCCGACCCGTACCTGTACGAGCTGGCCGACCGGCGCGGACTGTGGATCGACGACGAGGTCGACATCGAGACCCACAACTGGGAAAACTGCGACCGGCCCGCGCCCAACGACTGCATGGCCGACCGCCCCGAATGGCAGAAGGCGTTCCTGGAGCGGTTCCAGGCGATGGTCGCGCGCGACAAGAACCACCCGAGCGTGTTCCTGTGGGACACCGGCAACGAGGCCGGGCTCGGCGCCGCGCACACCGAGATGGCCGAGTACGCGGCCGCGACCGACCCGACGCGCCCGCTGTACCACCAGTCGAACTCGCCCGACGGGGACGCGCCGTTCGCGCACGTGTGGGGGCCGCGCTACCCGACCCCGGCGCGGCTGGAGCAGCAGGCGAACACCACCGCCAAGCCGATCATCATGGGCGAGTACGCCCACGCGATGGGCAACAGCCTCGGCAACTTCCGCGAGTTCTGGGAGGTCGTCCGCACGTACCCGCAGGTGCAGGGCGGCTTCATCTGGGACTGGGCGGAGGCCAACATGCGCCACCCGCTCATCACCACGCCCGACTCGTCCGGTAACAAGATCAAGGCCTGGCTGCAGGGCATCCCGAAGGTCGTCGACGGCCACAAGGGGAAGGCGCTGTACTTCTCCGGCCTCGACGACTTCGTCGAGGTCTACCGCGACCGCAGGCTCGACATCACCGGCAAGGCCGTCACCCTCGACGCCTGGGTCAAACCGGTGCGCCCGTGGACCGGCGACTTCACCATGATCGCCAAGGGCGACCACCAGTGGGCGCTGAAGATGAGCGACGAGAACACGCTCGAGTTCTTCGTGCACAGCGGCACGTGGCGCACCGTGCGGGCGCCCGTCCCCGCCGACTGGTACGACCGCTGGCACCGCGTCACCGGCACCTACGACGGCACCGCCGTCCGGCTGTACGTGGACGGGCGCGAGGCCGCCCAGGTCCCGTTCAGCGGCGACATCGACTGGTCGTCGGCGGACCTGAACATCGCCCGCAACCCCGAGACGATGCAGGACAACGACCACGGCCGGTTCGCCAAGGGCGCCATCGACCAGGTCCGGATCTACCCGCGCGCCCTCACCGCCGAGGAGCTGGCGTCCGGCGCCGACCCCAAGAAGGACGCGGCGCTCGCGCTGGACTTCGACGAGTTCCACACCAAGGGCACGTTCCTGTCGAACGGGCAGAGCCTGTCGGGCGTGGACGGGCTGGTGGGCTCCGCGCGCTTCGTCCAGCCGGAGACCGCTCAGCTCGCCTGGGTGCAGTCGCCGATCCGCGTCACCCGCTCCGGCGAGACCGTCACCGTGTCCAGCGAGCGGACGTTCGCCGACACCTCCGACCTGGAGCTGCGGTGGCGCTACACCGGGGGCGACCGGGTGCTGCGCTCCGGCCGACTGCCGCTGAAGCTCGCGCCGGGCGGCTCGACGCAGGCGGCGATCCCCGACCCGCCGTCCAACCCGTCCGACGCCGAACGCTGGCTCACCGTCGAGGCCGTGCTCAAGAAGAGCACGTGGTACGCCAAGGCCGGACACGTCGTCGGATTCGGCCAGTTCCCGGCGGGCGGCACCACGGTGCCGAACGTCCGCAAACCGGCCACCGGCACCGTCAAGACCGTCGAGAACGACAAGGAGGTCGTCGTCACCGGACGGGACTTCCGGTACGTCTTCGACAAGGCCAAGGGCACGCTCACCTCGATGAGGCACAAGGGCGTCGAGCTGGTCGAGACCGGGCCGGAGCTGGACGTGTGGCGTCCCCCGATCAGCAACGAGACCTACACGTGGGGGAGGGCCGAAGGCGAAGACTGGCGCCGCGCGGGCCTCGACCGCCTGGTCACGACGCCGACGTCCGTCACGGCCACGTCCGGCGCCACCGCCACGGTGGAGATCGCCAGCCGTGTGCAGGCGCCCGGCTTCAACGCCTGGTTCGATCAGACCACCACGTACAAGGTGGACGGCTCCGGCCAGATCGAACTCACCCACCGGGTCAGTCCGCAGGGCGACGCCCGCACCCTGCCCTACCTGGCCCGCGTCGGTTACACGGTGAAGACGCCTCAGCGGTTCGAACGCTTCGCCTGGTACGGGCGCGGGCCCGTGGAGAACTACAACGACCGCAAGGACGGCACCCCCATGGGCGTGTGGTCCTCCACGGTGGACGAGCAGTACGTCGACTACTACCGGCCCCAGGACCACGGCAACCACGACGACGTGCGCTGGGCCATGCTGTCGGACGGCCGCGCGGGCCTGCTGGTGGCCGGCGACTTGGAGGTCAGCGTCACCCCGTACGACGACTTGGACCGGGCGCTCTACCCGTTCGCCCTCAAGCGCAACCGGGGGTGGAACACCCTGCACGTCGACCATGCCGTCACCGGTGTGGGCGACACCCCCAACCCCGTCCGGCCCGAATACCAGGTGCGCCCGGACCGCGACTACACCTACACCACCTTCCTGCGCCCCCTCACCCCCAAGGAGGCACGCACCGGAACTCTCAACTGACGACCTGACCACCTAACGACGGCCGGGCCCCGCCCACCGCAGGCCCGGCCGTCCGCACCGTGGCGCGTCAGGAGTGCCCGGCAGTGAGACGAGGGTGGTCCCGCGTGCCCTAGGCGCTGTCGGAGCGATCACCGTGCCGCTCCCTGACCAGTCGGCGCACCAGGACGGTGCGCTGTCGCCGACCGAGGCGTTCGAACAGCCTGGTGCCCCGGGAATGACGCGGCGGGCGCTCTCCGCGGCGAAGACGGCGGTGCCGAGGACGGCCGCCCGACAGAGCCTGCTATCGGGCGCGCCGAGGAAGTCGGCATTGCGCCCGCCGAGGATCAGGCCCGACACTTCGGCGACCGGGCCTGTATGACACCGACGCGGTCATGCCCGACTCCGCCTGCCGCATGGCCTTGGAGCATGCTCCTCGGTGCCGCAGCGTCGGGCGCCCGATGGTGCTGTGGACCCGGTAGTTCAGTGACCTTCTGGGGAAACGGACGTTCAGCACCCCTCCGAGGGGCTGCCGGGGGCGGCGTCCGGGAAGTCCTTCATCACCGCGTGCAGCCAGGCGCCGGGCTCGTCTCCGTCGACGTCCGGACCGAAGACGAGGACCACTCCGGTCTCAAGGGTTCGGATCGCCCGGCCGGGGCCGTCACGGTCGACGACCATCTCAGGGGCCTCCCGCCAGGAGCAGCCGGCGGCGTCCAAAGCGGCGATCACATCGTCCATCGGGAGCCGCGACGTCGGCGGACGCCTCCAGCCGCCGATCGGCGCGGGCAGACCGACCGGGTGCCGGTCGCTTCCCCAGCAGGGCACGCTGATTCGGACCACAGTGTCGTCGCAGATCAGCAGTTGGAGATCGGTTCCCCACAGGTAGTAGCGCGGACGCCGGCGGTGCGGCCGTCGTCGGCCTTGCACGTCGTCGGGAGGCCCCAAGAGATCCTCGACCTGTTCGAGTGACATCCCGCAATACAGCGGCCCCAGCCGCCCCGTCCGGGCGAAGTCGACCACAAGTCTCAGCGCGTCGTTCGCATCGCTCGCCTTCTGCACATGGTTCGGACGCACCCCACATGGCATCCGTTCGCCCCATCCACGCGCGCCCGATCTTCCAGCTCTCTTCCGGACACGATCAGGGTCAGATCGAAATGGCTCGTCGGTGCGCCACTTGTCACTGGTGAGTCGGCAACACAGAGGCCGTGAGGCCCCAAGCGTGACGACCTTTCTGACCGGAACACGCGCGATAGGGCGGACGGTATCGGCTGTCAAAAAATGCTTTCGGAGGGCCGTCCTGTGGTGAGGCGCCGCTGATTCGCCCCCCGCCCTCTCCCGGTTCCCGACATTGGGAGAGCCCGGGGATGTTCACCTGCCAGGGAGGATAACGGGAAGTGCAGGGACGGCGACGGGGGCAAAGCATTCGTCACGACGAATGTGCACAATTACGTAGAACCGCGGGAGTTCACGTCCGGCGCCGCGGCACGCGGATGCCGGAACACCGTTATCAGCGGATAACGGCGTCCGTATTCGGGGAAGCGTGTCCGAATCTGTAAGGGGATTGCTCTCACACCTTGCGGTCGCGGCCGACTAACGTCACGTTCAGGACCGGTATCAGTGAACGGGCGACCCCCTTATCACCTGTGACCGAAAAGCCGGGTGGCGACCCGCCATCCGTGGGCGCACCCGGCGATGGCGCGACTCGGTGTCGCGCAGCCCCGTCTCTGAACGCCCGCTGAGGCAGGGTCGCAGCCCCGCACGGCGCCGCCGGCGTCCCGCGAGCACGGCGACGCCGCGAGGAACCCTGACGGCGGCCCCGCGCCAGAGGGCGACTCGCAGGCAGGAGGTGGACTCCATGACTCACCCGCTCGGCCTGGCACGGTCGGCCGTCGTGTCCGGCGCATACAGCCCCATCGTGGTCTTCGACGTCGCGGGCTTCAGCCGCCCCGACCGCGATACCGACGTCCAGTTCGCCGTGCGGCGCGGACTCTACGACATCGTCTTCGGCGCTCTCGACCGCGTCGAGGCGACCCGCACCGTCTACTACCGCCAGGACTACGGCGACGGCGTGCTCGCCGTCCTGCCGCCCACCGTCTCCGCCCGCGCTCTCGCCGAGAGCCTGCCGATCGCGCTGCACGCGGAGATCCGGCGGTACAACAAGTGCGCCAGCCCCGCCGCGCGCATCCAGCTGCGCGCCGTCCTGCACGTCGGCCCGGTGTACCTGGACGAGCAGGGGGTCAGCGGCCGCGCCGTGATCCATGCCGCTCGGCTCAGCGAGGCCCAGCCCCTTCGGGACGCCCTGGCCGCCGGCGGGGCGGACCTGGTGTTCGCGGCCTCCGAGCGGCTCTACGACGAGGTGATCCGCGACAACCCGATGCCCGCCAACATGGAGTACCGCCAGTTCGTCGCGCGTGTGAAGGAGGACGAGTTCACCGCGTGGCTGACGGTGCTCGGAACCTCCATCGACCCCATGGGTGAGATCAGTCCCCAGCTGCGCGCCGTCCCCGACCCTCCTTGAGCGCCGTGAGCAGATCCCGTCGTCTCCACCCGCATGCCGAGATTCCTGGCATGCGGGTGGAGAGGGCGCCTGAAGGGCGCGCTTCATCCAGTCGCGCGGCTTCAGGTGCGCGTTCGGCCCGCTGGACGACGGCGTCCGATGGGCCTCCGACCGCCCGCACCCGCATCTGCGGCCGCTGACCAGGGGTGACCCGCGCGTTGCGTTGAGCGTGTGGACGAGCAGCTGATACGGCTCTGGAGATGATGTCAGCGGGCTGCTGTAGCGTCGCGGAAAGACGCGGCGCGACGAGACGGGAGTGGCATGAGCGCACGGCCTGACGGGCCGGGACAGCCTGGGCGGGTGCGGCCGATCCCACGGACGATCGAGGCCATCGGCCAGGCGCTGACCGCGGAGAAGCGCGCGAGGTTCTACGGCGAGGTGCAGACCGCCGAGCAGGGGCCCGAGCTGGACGGCGTGCTGGAGCGCTGGTGGATGGACGCCGTCCTCGACCAGGTGCCCGGACGGCGGCGCCGCCACGCCGACGGGGTGGCGGGGCGCAACCTCGTCCCGTTGCCGAAACCACGCGGCGCTTCTGAGCGGTGACCGCGCCCCGGCGCGGCTGGACCGTCTTCTGCACCGAGCACGCCGCGGGGGAGATCGAGGCGATGCCGACCCCGCTGCACGACGCCGTCATCGAGCATCTGAAGGAGCTCGCGCGGCGCGGCGGCGCCGCCATCGACGAAGGAGGGCCGCCGCCGGGCCATCCCGTGGACGACGGCGTCGCCTACACCTCGACCGTCCCCGGCCATCCCGTGATCTACGAGTACGTCGTCCAGGCCGACATCCGCGAGTTCCGCGTCACCACCATCGCCTGGCTCCCTTGAGGCAGACCCGCGTCGGGGCCGGACGCCCGACCCAACGCCGGCACGCGACGGCGATCAGGCGGGGAAGGGGCGGGTGGGGAGGCCCTGTCCGGCGTCGGGGAGGACGAACAGGGACCCGGCGTGGGCGTCGTCGGCGGGGGCGCCGGTGGTGGCGGTGGTGATGTACAGGTCGCGCAGACCGGGGCCGCCGAAGGCGCACGCCGTGGTCTGGCGGGCGGGGATCTCGACGGCGCGGTCCAGGACGCCGGCGGGGGTGTAGCGGAGCACGCGTCCGCCGCCCCACAGCGCCACCCAGACGCAGCCGTCGGCGTCCACGGTCAGGCCGTCGGGCAGGCCGGGGACGTGGGCGAACACGCGCCGGTCGTCGTTCTCGAACACGTCGATGCGGCGCGTGGGCGTGTCCACGTAGTACATCAGCCGTCCGTCGGGGCTCCAGGCGATGCCGTTGCTGACGGTCACGTCGTTCAGCACGGTCGTGACCTTGCCGTCGGGCGTGACGCGGCGCAGCCGTCCGCCGCCGGGGGCCTCGTCGTAGCGCATCGTCCCCGCCCACAGCTCGCCGGCGGGGGAGACGGCGGCGTCGTTGCCCCGGCGGCCCTCCTCGGGCCATTCGGCCAGCCAGCGGAACGAGCCGTCCGGGTCGTACAGGCCGACGCCGTCGCGCAGGTTGACGACCAGGCCGCCCGAGGCGCGGGGTTTGGCGGCGCCGACGTGCTGCGGGGTGGTCCGCACGGTGTCGGCGCCGGTGGACGGGTCGTAGGAGTGCACCTCGCAGGCGAGGATGTCCACCCACAGCAGGCGGCCGGTCGCTGCGTCCCAGGTGGGGCCCTCGCCCAGCACGGCGCGCCGGGCGAGGGCGATCTCGACGTCGGTCATCGGGCGGAGAAGGAGTAGACGGTGGTGGTGTCGTAGGTCTGGCCGGGCCGCAGCACCGTGGACGGGAACTGCGGCTTGTTGGGCGAGTCGGGGAAGTGCTGCGTCTCCAGGCAGAACCCGTCGCCCTGCCGGTAGGCGCGGCCGCTCGTGCCGACCAGGCGGCCGGTGAGGAAGTTGCCGGAGTAGAACTGGACGCCCGGCTCGGTGGTGTGCACGTCCATGACCCGGCCGGACGTCGGCTCGGTCACCCGGGCGGCGTGCCGCAGGCCGGTGCCGTCCAGGACGAAGTTGTGGTCGTAGCCGCGGCCGATCACCAGCTGCGGGTGGCCGTCGCGGATGCGTTCCCCGATCGCGTGCGGCCGGGTGAAGTCGAACGGGGTGCCGCGCACCGGCGCCAGTTGTCCGGTGGGGATCAGCGTCGAGTCGACCGGCGTGTACCGGCGGGCGTTGAGCTGGAGGCGGTGGTCGAAGACGCTGCCGGAGCCCTCGCCCGCCAGGTTGAAGTAGGTGTGGTTGGTCAGGTTGACGACGGTGGGCTTGTCGGTCGTGGCCTTGTAGCGGATGCGCAGCTCGTTCTTCGGCGTGACCGTGTAGGTGACGGTCGTCTTCAGGGTGCCCGGGTAGCCTTCCTCGCCGTCCGGGCTGGTGTAGGACAGCCGCAGCGACACGTCGTGGCCGCTGCGGACGGGCTCGGCCTTCCACACCTTCTCGTCGAAGCCGTGGTCGCCGCCGTGCAGGCTGTTGTCCCCGTCGTTGGCGCTGAGACGGTAGGTCGTGCCGTCGAGGGTGAAGCGGGCGTTGCCGATGCGGTTGCCGTACCGGCCGATCAGGGCGCCGAAGTAGGGGTTCTCGTCCTGGTAGACGGCGGACAGGTAGCCCTCCAGGGTGGGGAAGCCGAGCGCCACGTTGCCGGGGCGGCCGCGCCGGTCCGGCACCTCAAGCGACTGGACGATCCCGCCGTAGGTGAGCACGCGGACCGTCATGCCGCGGCCGTTGGACAGCGTGTACCGCTCGACCGCCGTGCCGTCCGGCAGTCTCCCGAAGGGCTCCTTGGTGATCTGCGGGGCCTTGCGCGGCGGGGCGGCGGCCCCGGTGCCGACCGGGGCGGCCGACGCCGCGCCCGCCGCCGCCACGACGGCGGCGGCGACCAGCAGCGAGGCCCCGGTGAGGGGTGGGAGGAACCTCATGACTCTCCTCTCAGGTGATCCGTTGACCCCCGAGGACGTTGCGTCCGCGTCGGCGGCGGGCGCGCGGCCCGCCTCGGCGCCCCGTGCGCGGCTAGCGCAGGAGCGGGCTGCCGGCGCGGCGCTTGGTCCAGACGTCGAACGCGACGGCGGCCAGCAGCACCAGGCCCTTGACCAGCATCACCCGCTCGCTCGGCGCGCCCATGAGCGACATCCCGTTGTTGATCACACCCATGATCAGGCCGCCGGTGATCGCGCCGACCACCTTGCCGACGCCGCCCTGCACGGCCGCGCCGCCGATGAACGCCGCGGCGATCGCGTCCAGCTCGAACGTGGTGCCCGCGGTCGGGCCCGCCTGGTTGAGCCGCCCGGCGAAGATCACCCCGGCCAGCGCCGACAGCACGCCCATGTTCACGAACAGCCAGAACACGATCGACTTGACCTTGACGCCGGACAGCTGCGCCGCCTGCAGGTTGCCGCCGACCGCGTAGATGCGGCGGCCGAACACCGTCCGGTTGGTCAGCACCGTGTAGCCGAGCACCAGCGCGGCCAGCAGCACCAGCACCCACGGCAGGTTGTGGAAGCGGGCCAGCTGCACCGTCACCGCCATGATCAGCACGCCGGCGGCGGCGATCTTCAGGACGAACACCGGGAACGGGTCGACCGTCTGCCGGTAGCCGAGGCGCGCCGCGCGGGTGCGCCACTGCGCCGCCGCCAGCCCGGCGACCGCGGCGATCCCCACCAGCAGGCTGAACAGGTCGGCGCCGCCCAGCACGCCGAGCCCGATGTTGCCCAGGTAGCCCTCGGTGAACCCGTTGGAGAGCGTGCGGACCTCCTCGGGGAACGGGCCGATGCCCTGGTTGCCCAACACGGTCAGGGTCAGCGCGCGGAACAGCAGCATCCCGGCCAGCGTGACGATGAACGACGGGATGCCGAAGTAGGCGATCCAGTAGCCCTGCCAGGCGCCGATCGCGGCGCCCGCCGCCAGCGTCAAAAGCAGCGCCAGCGGCCACGCCACCCCGTGGTTGACCATCAACACGGCCGCGACGGCGCCGGTGACGCCGACCACCGACCCGACCGACAGGTCGATGTGCCCGGAGATGATGATCAGAATCATCCCGATCGCCAGGATCAGGATGTAGGAGTTCTGCACGATGATGTTGGAGATGTTCTGCGGCTGCAGCAGGTCCCCGCCGGTCAGCACCGTGAAGAGCGCGACGATCAGCGCGAAGGCGATGTAGATGCCGCTCTGCCGCACGTTGATCGTCAGCCGGGACAGCGACCTGCCGTTGCCGGTCCCGGGCGCCGCCGGGTCCGTCTTCCTCACCGGAGCGCCGGCATCGGCGCTCGCGGGCGCGGTGCCGCTCATGGGACCTTCTCCTGTTCCTTGTCCATCGTCATCAGGTACATGAGGCGTTCCTGGGTGGCCTCCGCGCGGGGCACCTCGCCGGTGATCCGGCCTGCCGCCATGGTGTAGATGCGGTCGCACATGCCGAGCAGCTCCGGCAGCTCGGAGGAGATCAGCAGGATCGCCTTGCCCTCCGCGGCCAGCCCGTTGATGATCGAGTAGATCTCGTACTTGGCGCCCACGTCGATGCCGCGGGTGGGCTCGTCCAGGATCAGCACGTCCGGATCGGTGAAGATCCACTTGGACAGCACGACCTTCTGCTGGTTGCCGCCGCTGAGCTGCCCGGTGACCGCACTGACGTCGGGCGCTTTGATGTTCATGCGCGTGCGGAACCCGTCGGCGACCCGGTACTCCTCGTTGCCGTCCACCCATCCGCGGCGGGCCAGCCGGGACAGCCCCGCGGCCGAGACGTTCCGCTTGATGTCCTCGATCAGGTTGAGGCCGTAGCGTTTGCGGTCCTCGGTGGCGTAGGCGATGCCGTGCGCGATGGCGTCCCGCACGGTCCGCACGTCGATCGGCTTCCCGTCCTTGAGGACGCGCCCGGAGACGCCCACCCCGTACGAGCGGCCGAACACGCTCATCGCCAGCTCGGTGCGGCCCGCGCCCATGAGCCCGGCCAGCCCGACGATCTCGCCGCGGCGCAGCGTGAGGGACGCCCCGTCCACCACCTTGCGGTCGTGCTGGGAGGGGCTGTGCACGGTCCAGTCCTCGATCCGCAGCACCTCCTCGCCGATGTGCGGCGTCCGCGGCGGGTAGCGGTGCTCCAGGTCGCGGCCCACCATCCCGGTGATGATGCGGTCCTCGGTGACGTCGTCGGCGGCGGCGTCCAGCGTCTCGATCATCCGGCCGTCGCGCAGGATGCTGATCGAGTCGGCGATCGCCAGCACCTCGTTGAGCTTGTGCGAGATGATCACGCAGGTGATGCCGTCGTCGCGCAGGCCGCGCACCAGGTCCAGCAGGTGCGCGGAGTCCTCGTCGTTGAGCGCGGCCGTGGGCTCGTCCAGGATCAGCAGCCGCACCCGCTTGGCCAGCGCCTTGGCGATCTCGACGAGCTGCTGCTTGCCCACGCCGAGGTCGGCGACCGGGGTGACCGGGCTCTCCGGCAGCCCCACCCGCTCCAGCAGCGCGGCGGCCTCGTGGTTGGTGCGGTTCCAGTCGATGAGGCCGCCGAGCAGCCCCCGCCGCCGGGCGCGCTCGTTGCCGAGGAAGATGTTCTCGGCGATCGACAGCTGCGGGCACAGCGCCAGCTCCTGGTGGATGATGACGATGCCGCGGGCCTCGCTGTCGCGGATGCTCGCGAACCGGCACGGCTCGCCGTCGAAGACGATCTCCCCGTCGTACGAGCCGTGCGGGTACACCCCGGACAGCACCTTCATCAGCGTGGACTTGCCCGCGCCGTTCTCCCCGCAGATCGCGTGGATCGCGCCGCGCCGCACCGTCAGGTCGACGTCGGCGAGGGCGGTGACGCCGGGGAAGGTCTTGGTGATGCCGTGCATCCGGAGGATGTCGTCGGTCATGACCCGGGTCCTTCGGTCGCGCCGGTCACTTCAGGCCGATCTTGTCCGCGGTGTAGTAGCCGGTGTCGACCAGCGCCGTCTTCACGTTGTCCTTGGTGACGATGACCGGCTCCAGCAGCTGGGACGGCACGACCTTGACGCCGTTGTCGTAGTCCTTGGTGTTGTTCACCGTCGGCTTGCCGCCCTTGAGCACGGTGTCGGCCATCTGGACGGTCGTCTCCGCCAGCTTGCGGGTGTCCTTGAAGATGGTGGAGTACTGCTCGCCGCCCAGGATCGACTTGATCGAGGCCACCTCGGCGTCCTGCCCGGTCACGATCGGGTACGGCTGGCCGGCGGTGCCGTAGCCGTTGCTCTTGAGCGCCGACAGGATGCCGATGGACAGCCCGTCGTACGGCGACAGCACGCCGTGCACCTTCGAGCCGTCGCGGTAGGTGTTGGTCAGCAGGTCCTCCATGCGCTTCTGCGCGGTGGCGGGGTCCCAGCGCAGGATCGCGATGGTCTTGAAGTCGGTCTGTCCGCTCTTGACCTTCAGCACGCCCCGGTCGATGTACGGCTTCAGCACCGACATCGCGCCGTTGTAGAAGAACGTGGCGTTGTTGTCGTCGGGCGACCCGGCGAACAGCTCGATGTTGAACGGGCCCTTGGCCGGCCCCTCCGACCCGTCGGGGTTCTTGACCTTCAGGCCGATCAGCAGCGAGGTCGCCTGCTGCACGCCGACCTTGAAGTTGTCGAACGTGGCGTAGTAGTCGACGTTGGGGCTGTTGCGGATGAGCCGGTCGTAGGCGATCACCTTGATGCCGTTGTCGGCGGCCCGCTGCAGCTGGGTGGTCAGCGTGGTCCCGTCGATGGACGCGACGATGAGCAGCCGGGCGCCCTTGGTGATCTGGTTCTCCAGCTGGTTGACCTGCGTGGGGATGTCGTTCTCGGCGTACTGCAGGTCGACCTTGTAGCCGAGCTTCTCCAGCCCGGCCTTGAGGTTGTCGCCGTCGGAGATCCACCGCTCCGACGAGCGGGTCGGCATGGTCACGCCGATGAGCGCGCCCTTGCCGGCGGCCTCCCGGGCCTCCTTGTCGATCGTCTTCTCGCTGGACCCGCAGGCGGCCAGCGACGCGGTCAGGGCGACGGCGGAGAGGACCGTGGCGATGCGCCCGATTCTCATGGTTTCTCCTCCCGGGGGTGGGTCCGCCCGCGCGCGCCGGATGCGCTCGCGGGGTCGGCGCTCGGGGCGGGGGGCGAGGGATTTGCAGGTCTCAGGTGGGGGACGCGGCGGCCGCGCCGGCGACGGGGAAGCGCGCCAGCGGCCCCGGATCCCGGGAGCCGAGGGGCGACATCCCGCCGTCGGCGCCGAGCCGCGCCAGCGTGTCGAGGATCAGGCGGCCGCGCCGCACCCGCTCGCGTCCGCTGTCCACCGCCGCCTGCCGCAGGTGGCGGCCGACCGGGTAGAGGGGGGCGGCGTTGCGCAGCCCGAACTTCAGGTAGATGGGGGCGCCGCAGCGGATCAGCTCCGCCGCGTCGTAGATGCGGACGAAGCCGCCGAGGTCGTCGGGCGCCTCGACGTAGAAGTCCATGGGCGCGGCGCTGACCGCCCGGATCTCGGCGATCTGCGCGAGCGTCAGGTCGCTGGGCACGTTGATCGAATCGGCGCCCAGGTGCTCCCACACCTGGAACGACGCCGGGTTGACCGGCCCGACCAGCGCCGACACCTTGAACGTGACGTCGGCGGGCAGCCGCCCGGCGGCGCGCAGGCGGTGCAGCGTCCACAGCACGCCCTCGTCGGCGACCAGCAGCGACGGGACGCCGAGCGCGACGGCCCGTTCGGCCTCCTCCACGCACTGGGCGAGCTGGTCGCGGCCGCGGGCGCGCGGCCCCGCCGTCGGGTACGTGCGGGACCCGCCGCCCGGCTCCCACGAGCCGCGCGGGCCGAGGAACAGGCACAGCTCGACGTTCCGCCCCCGGCAGGCGGCGACCATCTCGGAGATCTCGGCGTCGGTGAGCATCCACACGCCCGAGCCCTGGCTGATGCGGTGCAGCGGCACGTCCAGCCGCTCGCTCTCGTCCAGCACCGCCTCCAGCACTGCCGGGCCCTCGCAGGACGGCAGCTCGGTGCGCCACGCGCCGCCGTCGGGGAAGGCGCGGGACGACCCCGGCGCGGTCTCGGGGCGGGCGGGGAAGCCCAGCTCGCGCAGCGCGTGCTCGCCGGGCGGCCGCGGGCGGGCGGCGTCGGGTCCGTCCATCGTCAGGTCACCTCCGGGGACGTCATCGGTCGAGGTCGGGGCGGAGCAGGACCTTGCCCGCGCCGGGCGACGCGCTCAGCCGCAGCGCCTTCTCGAAGTCGGCCAGCGGCAGCTCGTGGGTGATCAGGTCCGCGGGGCGCAGCACGCCGGCGTCGAAGGCGCGCACCGCGTACGCCCAGTCGGCCGGGCCCGCGCCGAACACCGTGTGCACGGTGAGGGCGCGGGTCACCAGCAGCGCGGTCGGCACGGCGTCGGACGGGTCGCCGGGGATGCCGGTGACCACCACGCGTCCGCCGCGCCGCGCCAGCGCCACCGCGGCGCGCGCGGTGCCGGGCGCGCCGGCCGTCTCCAGCACCACGTCGTAGGACTCCTCGGCGGCCTCGCCCGGCCGGTAGAAGACGGTGGCGCCCGCCGACAGCGCGGGCCCGCCGCGTTCGGCGCGCGGGTCGACCGCCGCCAGCGCGGACGGCGACGACGCCGACAGCAGCTGCACGGCGAGCAGGCCGAGCGTGCCCGCGCCGACCACGGCGGCGGTCTCGCCGGGCCGCAGCGCCGCGTGCCGCACCGCCGCGGCGATCACCGCGGCGGGTTCCAGCAGCGCCGCGGCGCGCAGGTCGGCGTCGGGCGCCAGCACGTGCAGCAGCCGCGCGGGCACCACCAGGTGGTCGGCGAACGCGCCCGGCCGGGTGAAGCCCGTCTCGTCGTACCCGGCCGCGCACAGGTTGGGCGCGCCGTTGCGGCACGGCCCGCACACCATGCAGCCGCGGAACCCCTCGCCGACGACGCGGGCGCCGATCAGCGACGCGTCCACCTCCGGGCCGACCGCGGCGACCGTGCCGGACCACTCGTGGCCCGGGACGATCGGGTAGGCGCAGAAGCCGGGCGGGCGGGCGCCGTCGAACAGCTCCCGGTCGCTGCCGCACAGCCCGGCGGCGGCCACCCGCACCAGCGCCTCCCCCGGGCCGGGCACCGGGGCGTCGTCCACGAGCAGGCGCGACCGGCCCGGCTCGTCGACCACCAGGGACCTGCTCATCGGCGGTTCCTCCGCGGGCCGGTGCCCTCGCGCAGGTGCCAGTCCTCGGCGAACAGGTCGAAGTCGACGTCCCGGCGGGGGAACTCGGCCACCGCGTCCAGGTCCAGCTCGACGCCCAGGCCGGGCGCCTCGGGGACGGCGAAGTACCCGTCGACGACCTCGGGCAGGCCGCGCGCGACCTTCTTGATCGGGGCGTCGGCGAAGTCGTTGAAGTGCTCCAAGATCTTGAAGTTGGGCACGCAGACGCCCAGGTGCAGGGTGGCCGCGGTGAGCACCGGGCCGCCCACGTTGTGCGGGGCGACCTGCACGTAGTGCGTCTCGGCGGTGGCGGCGAGCTTGCGGACCTCGGCGATGCCGCCGAAGTGCCCCACGTCCGGCTGCACGATGTCGGCCGCCTGCAGCTCGAACAGCTCGCGGAACTCGAACCGGTCGTGGACGCGCTCGCCGGTGGCGATCGGCAGGCGCGTGCGCGCCGACACCTTGGCCAGCGCCTTGAGGTTCTCCGGCGGGACGGGCTCCTCCAGCCAGCCCGGCGCGTACGGCTCCAGCAGCTCGGCCACCCGGATCGCGGTCGCGGGGGAGAAGCGGCCGTGCATCTCCACCAGCAGCTCGCACTCGGGGCCGATGGCGTCGCGCACCGCCTCCACCAGCGCGATCGACCGCATCGTCTCCTCGTGGTCGAGCTCCAGGCGGCCCGCGCCGAACGGGTCGAGCTTGAGCGCCCGGTAGCCGCGTTCGACGACCTTCTTGGCGGCGGCGTGGAAGTCGTCGGGCGTGCGGGCCACGGTGTACCAGCCGTTGGCGTACGCCTTGACGCGGTCGCGGACCTTGCCGCCCAGCAGCCGCCACACCGGCTGGCCGAGGGCCTTGCCGACGATGTCCCAGCACGCCGTCTCGACGCACGCGATGCCGGACATCACGATCTCGCCGGCCCGGCCGTAGTCGCCGTACTTCATCCGCTGGACGAGGTCCTCGACGTCGAACGGGTCGGAGCCGACGATGTGCCGCCGCTCGGCCTCGGCCAGGTAGCCCAGGAGTGCGTCGGTGTGGCCGAGCATGCGGGTCTCGCCGACGCCGGTCAGGCCCTCGTCGGTGTGGACGGTCACGAAGGTCAGGTTCCGCCACGGGGTGCCCACGACATGGGTCCCGATCTTGGTGATGCGCACGGCTGCTTCCTGTCTCGCGGTGGGTACCCGGTCAATCGCTTGCTGGTGGTAGCGCTAACATCAACGGCGGCATCGGTCTCCCTCTCACGATGTCCAGGGGTGGCGCTTCAGCGCCCCGGCGGCGCGGCGGTGCTCTCCCGGACCACCAGCTCGGGCTCCACGGTCCGGCGCGGGTGGCCCTTGCCGTCCGGCGGCGGGGCGCCGCCGATGCGCTCCAGCAGCAGTTGGAACGCGTGCCGGCCCACCTCGGCGAACGGCTGGCGGACGCTGGTCAGCGGGGGTGCGAAGTAGGGGGCCTCGGGCACGTCGTCGAAGCCCACCACGCTCACCTCCTCGGGGACGCGCCGGCCCGCCTCGCGCAGCGCGCGCAGCAGGCCCAGCGCCATGGGGTCGTTGGCGGCGAACACCGCGGTCACGGCCGGGTCGGCGGCCAGGCGGCGGCCCTGCTCGTACCCGGACCGGGCGCTCCAGTCGCCGCCGAGCGGCTCGGGCACCTCCCGGCCGTGCTCCTCCAGGGTCGCGCGCCAGCCGTCGACGCGGGCGCTGGCGTCGATCCAGTCGGACGGCCCGGCGATGTGCCACACCGTCTCGTGGCCGAGGCTGAGCAGGTGCCGTACGACGCGCACCGCGCCCGCCCGGTGGTCGACGACCGCCACCGGCGCCGGCACGTCGTCGCCCACGCCCACCACGACCACCGGGAAGTCCGGGGGGAGCCGCCGCAGCCCCTCGGCCGCCGACTGGTGCGGGGCGATGATCACGACGCCGTCCACCGACTGCGCGCGCAGCCGGTCCACGCCGTCGGCGATGGCGCGCGGGCTCAGCGTGCTCAGACTGGCGATGCTGATCGCGTAGTCGGCGGCGCGGGCGGCCCGCTCGATGCTGTAGAGCATGGACGCCGGGCCGTACAGGGTGGTGTCGAAGCTGACCACCCCCAGCACCCCGGACCGTCCGGTGGCCAGCACCCGCGCGGCGGAGTTGGGCCGGTAGTCCAGCTCCCGCATGGCCGCGAGCACCTTGGCGCGGGTCTGCGGACGCACCTTCTCGGGGGAGTTGAGGACCCGCGACACGGTCATGGCCGACACGCCCGCGAGGGCGGCGACGTCCTCCATCACCGCGGCGCGGGGCCGGGAGGACGGGGGTGTGTCGGCGGTCACGTGACCTCCTTCACGTCCGGGGGTGTCCCGATGTTTGCGCTAACGGGACGGCCTGTCAATACCCCTGGGAAAACCGGTGATAGCGCCAACATCCGGCCGCCGTCCGTCACGCGGTGAGCGGCGGGGCGAACGACCACCCCGCGGCCAGCAGCCCGTCCACGGCCTCGACGGCGGCGGCCAGGCGCTCCTCGGGCGTCCCGGTCACCACCACGTGCGGCAGGCCGCGCCGCTTCAGCTCGTCGCGGAACCGGCCCGCCATCCACTCCCGGATCCGCTCGCCGTCGCGCCAGCCGTCCTGCTCGAACGGCACGCCCGCGGTGTCGGTGAGGATCCACAGGTGGTGCCGCGGCGGCCGCTCGTGCAGCCGCTCGACGTCCGGGGCGGGCGACCCCAGGTACCGCTCGTGCCACAGCACGGTGGCGAACGCGTCGGTGTCGCACACCAGCAGCGGCGACCCGGCGCGGGCCGCCGCGTCCTCCAGTGCCAGATGGCGTTCGGCGATCTCGGTGAACTCCGCGGACTCCCACGTCAGGTCGCCCAGCCACAGCTCCGGGTCGCCGGTCGCCCGCCGCGCCGCCGCCAGCTTCTCCTCGCAGTAGGTCCGCCCGTACTCGGGCACCCACCGCGTCGCCGCCCACACGCCCCCGCGCCCGGCGTAGTGCGCCGCCAGCGCGCGGGCCAGCGTGGTCGTGCCGGACGATTCCGCGCCCACCACCGCGACCCGCCGCGCCAGGTACGCCCGGACCGGAGGCGCCAGCCACGGCCACGCGGCCACCGGGTCCGCGCGGACGGCGGTGCCGCTGACCGGGAACCGCTCGCGCGCCGGGTCCACCGGGACGTGCACGGCGCCGAAACGGCGCGCCAGCTCGTCCCCGTACGCCTCGGAGGAGAACACCGCGTCCACCGGGGGCGCGTCCGGATGCATCGCCAGCCCGGACCGGAACGCCTCGACGTGCCGCCGCCAGATCTCGTCCGACCCGTAGTCGATCTCGACGTCGTCCACCACCGGAACGACCTCCACGTGCGGCTGCGGATGCGCCTCCCGCAGCCACGCGACGCGCAGGGCCAGCGGGATGCTCTCCACGGTCGACGCGGCCACGACCACGGTGAGCCGCGCGCACGCGGCCGCCGCGGTGTCGATCAGATGGTGGTGGCCGGCGTGCGGCGGATAGAACTTGCCGACGACCAGCCCGTGCGCGAAGGTCATGCCGCGCTCGCGGCGGCCCCCGCCGCCCGGGTCGCCCGCCAATCGCGCTGCCACGCCGCCAGCCCCGCCACGCACAGCGACAGGAACACCACGTACAGGGCGCTGGTCAGCTTGAGGTCCTTGGACCAGTACAGCGGGATGTAGACCAGGTCGGCGGTGATCCAGATCCACCACGACTCCAGCCGCTTGCGCGACTGCCCGTACACGGCCATGAGCGACAGCGCGGTGGTGAGCGCGTCCCAGAAGGGGACGGTGGAGTCGGTCCAGGCGGTGAGCATCCACACCAGCAGCGCCGTGCCCGCCGCCCCGGCCGCCAGCAGGCCGATCCACTCGCCGCGGGACGTGCGCGAGACGGGCAGCGCGTCCCGGCCGTCCCCGCCGTACAGCCACATCCACCAGCCGTACGCCTGCAGCGCCACGTAGACGACCTGCAGTCCGGCGTCGGCGTACAGGCCGCCGTCCAGGAACACCAGTCCGAGCAGGACCACGTTGGCGATCCCGATCGGCCAGTTCAGGATGTTCTGGCGGACGACCAGCCAGACGTTGACCGCGCCGGTGGCGAACCCCAGCAGCTCGGCCCAGGTGGTGGGCACCGAGCCCAGGTGGAACGCGGGCTCCAGCAGCGGCCCCAGTGGGACATGCGCGCTCAACGGCGACTCCTCGGCTCAAATCGTCGCGAAGACGATATTGCGCGGCGCCTTGTCCGGGCGAACGAGATCGCGACCTGGCGTCGCCGCTGGCCGCCCCCGGGGGACGCTGACCTGTCCGAGGCCGCCGAAGCGGCACCGACCGCCTACGGCCACGCGCTGACCAGCGATCTAGCGTCCTAGCGGTCTGGCGCCGCAGCGGCCGACGGCCGAAGCCCGGGGTCGCCGGCACGGGCGGGCGTTGACGGGCGGGGGACGGGCGCCTTCCGCCGCGGGAGGCGTTTTACCTCGTGTTCTTGAAATCCCGCCCCGTCAGGTCGCGGCCCCGCGATGGCGGTTCTCGCCCGTGCGCAGAATCGTTTCCCCTGATCGTTTGCCGTGTTGCCGCCGACGGTCTGCGCGTGTGCCGGGAGGGCTGGGTCGACCGCCGTCGTCTGGCCTGGCTTCCCGACTGGAGATGCTTGATCGGCACTGGTGGCGAGGGCGGAGCGCGGTCGTCCAATGACGTCCGGCCTGCGGGAAAGCCGGTTTCGGCAACAACTGCCAGCAATGGCGGTGCCGTTCCGTCTCTTCATTCGGCCTGGCCGCGAAAGTTTCGCCGGTCCGCGAAAGATTTCGGCGGCTTCGAAAGTTTCGCTGATTCTCGAAAGTTTCGGTGACTTCTTTCCGGAGTAATGTAAACTAGTCCGTGCGGCGGGTCGGCGCGGTAATGCGGTGAAAGGTTTCATTGATGTATTGACGCGTTTCTGAAACGTACTCAGAATGAGCCTGCCCGGGTAGGGCCGGTCCGCTTCGGAACCCGGGTGTTCCCGCCCCCACCCGTTCCAGAAGGGACGAACATGATCAGAGGCGTCATCCGAAACGCGCTCGTGACGGGCGTCGCGGGCGTCCTCGCGATGGGCGTCGCGGCGGCCGTGGCGTCGCCGGCCGATGCGGCGGCGAGCACGCTCGGGGAGGCGGCCGCCGAGAGCGGCCGCTACTTCGGCGCCGCCGTCGCCGCCAACCATCTCGGCGAATCGCAGTACGTCACCGTGCTCAACCGCGAGTTCACCTCCGTCACCCCCGAGAACGAGATGAAGTGGGACGCCACGGAGCCGTCCCGCGGATCGTTCTCCTTCGGCAACGCCGACCGCATCGTCAACCACGCGCAGAGCCAGGGCATGAAGATCCGCGGTCACACGCTGGTGTGGCACTCGCAGCTGCCCGGCTGGGTGAGCGGTCTTTGGGGCGACGACCTGCGCTCGGCCATGAACAACCACATCACCCAGGTGATGGGGCACTACCGAGGCAAGATCCACTCCTGGGACGTGGTGAACGAGGCCTTCGAGGACGGCGGCAGCGGCGCCCGGCGCCAGTCGGTGTTCCAGCAGCGCCTCGGCGACGGGTACATCGAGGAGGCGTTCCGCACCGCCCGCGCCGCCGACCCCAACGCCAAGCTCTGCTACAACGACTACAACATCGACGACGCCAACGCCGCCAAGACCCGGGCCGTCTACAACATGGTCCGCGACTTCAAGGCGCGCGGCGTGCCGATCGACTGCGTCGGCCTGCAGAGCCACTTCAACTCCCAGTCGCCGGTGCCGTCCAACTACCAGCAGAACATCGAGCAGTTCGCCGCCCTCGGGGTGGACGTCCAGATCACCGAGCTGGACATCGAGGGCTCCGGCACCGCGCAGGCCGAGAACTACCGCAGGGTCGTCCAGGCGTGCATGGCGGTGTCCCGCTGCACCGGCATCACGGTGTGGGGCATCCCGGACCACTACTCATGGCGCGCCAGCGGCACCCCGCTGCTGTTCGACAGCAACTACAACAAGAAGCCCGCCTACTACGCGGTGCTGGAGGCCCTGGGCGGGTCCTCCGAGGAGCCCCCGCCCGGCGGCGGCGACTGCACCGCCACGATCACCCCGGGCCAGGTGTGGAGCGACCGGTTCAACCTGTCGGTCACGGTGTCGGGCACGAACAACTGGGTCGCCACGGTGCGGCTGCAAAGCCCGCAGAGAGTCATCGCGACCTGGAGCGGGTCGTTCAGCTGGGACTACACCGGCCTCGTGATGACGGTGCGGCCGAACGGCAGCGGCAACACCTTCGGCTTCACGGTCATGCACAACGGCAATTGGAACTGGCCGTCGGTGAGCTGCGAGGCGGCCTGACCCCTTCCGTGGAGGACGGACGCCGATGAACACGCGGATCGCGCGCCGCTGCGCGCGGGCCGTCGCCGTCCTCGGCGCCGGGCTGGCGGTGGCCGCCACGACGGCCGCCACCGCCGGCCCGGCCGCCGCGCGGGCGGCCGACTGCCCCGCCGGGTACGTCGGGCTGACGTTCGACGACGGTCCGAACCCGGCCAACACCATGACGCTGCTGAACGCGCTGCGGGCCAACGGCCTGCGCGCCACGATGTTCAACATCGGGCAGAACGCGCAGAACAACCCGTCGCTGGTCAGGGCCCAGCGGGACGCGGGCATGTGGATCGGCAACCACAGCTACACCCACCCGCACCTCGGCCAGATGAGCGAGGCGCAGATCCAGGCGGAGCTGCAGCGCACCCAGCAGGCCGTCCAGCAGGCCACCGGCACCGCTCCGGTGCTGTTCCGGCCGCCGTACGGGGAGACCAACGGCACGGTGGCGGCGGTCGCGCGGCGGCTCGGCCTCACCCAGGTGCTGTGGGACGTCGACTCCCGCGACTGGGCGGGCGCGAGCACCCAGCAGATCGTGCAGGCCGCGTCCGGGCTTCAGAACGGACAGGTCATCCTCATGCACGACCAGTACGCCACCACGGTCGCGGCGATCCCGCAGATCGCCGCGAACCTGCGCAGCCGCGGCCTGTGCGCCGGGATGATCTCACCGGTGACCGGACGGGCCGTCGCGCCCGTCTGACCCTGGGAGATCGTCCTGTGAAGAGTCCGCCTGCCGGAGGGCGGCCGGAGGGACGCCTGTCGTGGGAGTGCGTCCTTCCGGCCCGTCCCCCGGAAGGCGGCGGGACCGGGTGACCCGTCGGGCGGGCGCCTCATCAGGGCGACGGCCCCGCCCGGCGTCGGGGACGCGGCGGGCATGCGGGCGACCCTCGGGGGAGGTGTGTCCGCCGCGCTCCGGGACCAGAAGACGAGGATCGCCCGACCCCTCGGTCCGGGGCCGGGCGATCCTCGTCGCTCGTTGCGCGTCCGCCGTCAGGCGACGATCAGCAGCGGGTTCTCCAGCAGCTCGGCCAGGCGGGCCAGGAAGCGGGCGCCCGTCGCGCCGTCGCAGGCCCGGTGGTCCACCGACAGCGTCACCGACATGCGCTTGCCCGGCACGACCTGGCCGTCGCGCACCACCGGCTCGTCGCGCACCGCGCCCACGGCGAGGATCGCGGCCTC
Source organism: Actinomadura rubrobrunea NBRC 15275 (assembly GCF_001552235.1). NCBI lineage: Bacteria > Bacillati > Actinomycetota > Actinomycetes > Streptosporangiales > Thermomonosporaceae > Actinomadura > Actinomadura viridilutea. The sequence goes on from NZ_BCQU01000085.1 coordinate 27,174, forward strand.
CGGCGGGTTGATGACGGCGGAGAAGCTGTCCACGCCGAACATGCCCAGGTTGCTGACGCTGAACGTGCCGCCGCTCATCTCCTGCGGGGTCAGCCTGCCCTCGCGGGCGCGGCCCGCCAGCTCGCGGGTCTCGGCGCCGATCTGCGAGACGCTCTTGCGGTCGGCGTCCTTGATCACCGGGACGACCAGCCCGTCCTCCACCGCGACCGCGACGCCGATGTGCACCCGCTTGTGCCGCAGCAGGCTCTCCTCGGTGAACGACACGTTCACGTCGGGGTGCTCGCGCAGCGCGGTGGCGCACGCCTTCACGATGAGGTCGTTCACGCTGACCTTGGCGGGCGCCAGCGCCTCGTTCAGCGTGGCGCGGAACTCCACCAGCTTGGCCGCGTCGACCTCGCGGGTCAGGTAGAAGTGCGGCGCGTTGCGCTTGCTCTCGGTGAGCCTGCGGGCGGCGACCTTGCGGAACCGGTTGAGCGGGACGGCCTCGACGTCCTCGTCGGCGACCTGCGGCCGGGACGGCGCGGGCGCGGTCTGCGGCGCGTCCGCGGGCGCGGCGGCGGGGGCCTGGGCGGGCGCCCCGGCGCGGATCGCGGCCTCGATGTCGGCGCGGACGATCCGCCCGCCCGGGCCGCTGCCCTTCAGCGTGGACAGGTCGATGCC
>NZ_BCQU01000086.1:0-27034 GCF_001552235.1 Actinomadura rubrobrunea NBRC 15275
CCGCCGGGACGAACGCGGGCGCGGCGGCGGGGGCGGACTCGGGCGCCGGGGCGGCGCCGGCCGGGACGGTCCCGACCGCGCCGATCGCCGCGGCCGAGACCGCCGCGGCGAGCAGGAACCGGGCAGTGCGCATGCTGGTCTCCGAAAGCAGGTCCGGTCGCGTGCGGGCGGCGGGGTGACCGGGAGCCGTCGCCCGGAGGGGCGACCCTATACCGGAACGGCGCGCCTGCCTTCGGGCGCCGCCAACAACGGCGGGTGAAGTTTTGTCAGCGGCCTGACAAGCGCGGGCCGGCCGCCTTCACCCGACCGCGGACGCGCTGTGGAAACGTCGTGCGGCGGCCCAGCGGCGTTGTGCGTCCGCACCGACATGCGACGCCGCCCCTTGACCGCCGTGTCATCCAATTCACACTGGCGTCGTCAACCATTTGGCCGGGGGCGGCCGCCAGGCCGGACGGGGGGTTGGAGAGCACGAGGAGCGACCCTGTGGCCATCACGCAGCACCCGCCCGCCCGACGCCGCCGCCACCCGCGCCGGCGGCACGCCGGACTCCCGGCGCAGGACGGGCTCGCGGCGCTCCTGCGCCCGCACCTGGACTCGGTGATCGACGAGATCACCCGAGAGATCCGCGCGCAGGTCCCCGAGTACGCCCAGCCGCCCGACAGCGAGGCCGGTCGGCGGATGCGGCGCACCATCGCCGCGACCATCGAGCACTTCGTCGCCACCGTCGGCGGCGACGCGCCCGACTGGGACGCGCTGACCGCCGCCTACGCGCGGCTGGGCGCCCGGGAGGCGCGGCGCGGCCGCGGCCTGGACGGCCTGCAGACCGCGATCCGGCTGAGCAGCCAGGTCGCCTGCCGCCGGTTCATCGACCAGGCGTACCGGCTCGGCTGGCCGCGCGAGACGCTGGCGCTGCTCACCGACTCGCTGTTCCTGCTGCTCGGCAAGGTCGCCAACGCCGCCGCCGAAGGCTACGCCGCCGTCCAGGAGGACATGGCCACCGAGCGGGAGCGGCTGCGCGGCCGGCTGCGGGACCTGCTCGTCAACGACCCGCCGACCAGCCTGGACGCGCTGGCCGACCTGGCGCGCGCGGCCGACTGGGAGGCCCCGCGGACCATCGGCGTGGTGGCGCTGCGCACGCCGGTCGGCACGGCGTCGCGGGTCGTCCCGCCGACGATCCTGGCCGCCTGGGACGACGCCGCGCCGTACCTGGTGGTGCCCGACCCGGACGGCCCCGGCCAGGACCGCGTGCTGGCGGCGCTGCTCGACCGGCATCCCGGCGTGCTCGGCCCCACCGTCCCGCTGAACCAGGGGGCGGTGTCGCTGCGCTGGGCCCGGCGCGGCGTCGCGCTGATGGAGCGCGGCCTGCTGCCCGCGGGCGGCGTGGTGCGGTGCGTGGAGAACCTGGCCACGCTGGCGGCCGCGTCGTGCGAGGAGCTGGTCGGCCCGGCCGCGGCCCGCTACCTGGGCCCGCTGATGACGCTGCCGCCGCCGCGGCGCCGGTCGATGGCCGAGACGCTGCTGACCTACCTGAACTGCGGCGACAACGCGGTGGCGGCGGGCGAGACGCTGCACGTCCACCCGCAGACGGTGCGCTACCGCATCCGCGCCGTCCAGGAGCTGTACGGCGGCGAGATCAGCACCCCCGGCACCCGCCTCGATCTGATGATCGCGCTGCACGCCTACCTGCGGTACGCCGCCGACGACCCGTCCGGCCGCTCACCCAACTGAGCGGCGGCCCCTGGGAGTTTGGCGGCGGCCGCATTCCGGTCCCGCCGCCACGGGCGGATCATCGTGCCTCCGCCGAGCTGGTCTCCCGTCGGGGCGGCCGCGCCGCCGGTCCCGCCCCGCGCCCTCCGCGAAAGGGGCCGACATGCGACTGCGATCGATCATGCTGCTGACCGCCGCCGGGTTCACCGCGAACGCGCTGTGGCGGCGGACGAGAGGCGCCAGGCTCACACCGCTGCGGCCCGACGGCGACCCCGCGTCCGGCGGGCAAGCCGCGTCCGACGGTGGGCCCGACCCCGAGGACGGCGGCGAGCACCGCTTCGTCACCGCCGCGGGCGTCCGCCTGGACCCCGCCACCCGCCGGGCCGCCGTCGCCCACGCCCGGCGCCGCGGGCTGCGGGTGCTCGACCTGGTGCCGTCGGGGCTGGACAGCCTGCGGGCGCTGGAGCTGCTGCGGCGCGTCGACCCCGCCACGTACCGGTGGTCGCGTCTGGCCGTCGGCGGGGGCGGCGGGCACGCGGTGCTCGTCGACGCCGACGTGGCGCGGCGCGCCGGGATCTCCCGGTTCGACGGGCTGAGCCCCGCGGAGATGGACCGGCTGATCGCCCGGCTGAAGTGCTACGCCCCCACCGCGACCGACCTGTGCGTGGCGCCGGGCATCGCGCCCGTCGGCTGCCCGCCCGCCGACCGCCGGCGGATCCTGCGCCGCCGCTGGCCCAGCGACCTGCCCGTCTACCTCGCCGGCAACATCCTCGGGCTCGGCGCGCTGGGGGCGGCGCTGCTCTGCTGCCTGACGGGCCGCGGCGGCGGCACCCGGCGCGGGGACGCGGCGGCCGCCCTGGCGGTGCTCGCCGCGGCGTGCGCCCAGCCGTACCTGGCCACGGCCGGGACCCCGCTGCGTCCGCACGACCGCCGCCGCTTCGCGCTGTCCCGGCCGGTCGCCGCGCCCTACCGGTGGCTGCGCGTGGCCGCGCAGCGGGAGGAGCCCGATCCCCGGTTGCCCGCGCTGCGGGAGGAGTACGCGGCCGCGTTGGCGCAGGGCGTCGACCGGTTCTTCGAGGAGCGCCGCACCGACTGCCCCTGGTGCGGCGGCACCGAGCTGCGCCGCCTGCTGGCCGGCGGCGACCGCCAGCACCACCGTCCGGGCAGGTTCGTGCTGGAGCGCTGCGCGTCCTGTGGGCACGTCTTCCAGAACCCCCGGCTCAACGCCGCCGGACTGGACTTCTACTACCGCGACTTCTACGACGGCCTGGGCGGCCCGGAGGTGGAACGCGGGTTCCGCCTGGCCGGTCCGCACTACCGGGACCGCGCCAAGATGCTGCGCGGACACGCCGAACCGAAGGCATGGCTGGACGTCGGCGCCGGGCACGGCCACTTCTGCAACGCCGCCCGCGACATCTGGCCGAGCACCCGATTCGATGGGCTCGACATGGGCGTGTCCATCCAGGAGGCCGAACGGCGCGGCTGGGTCGACCGCGCCTACCAGGGCCTGTTCCCCGACCTGGCCGACAAGCTCGCCGGGGAGTACGACGTGGTCAGCATGCACCACTACCTGGAGCACACCGTCGACCCCCGCGCCGAACTGGACGCGGCCGCCAGGGTGCTGCGGCCCGGCGGGCACCTGCTCATCGAAGTGCCCGACCCCGAGTGGCCGATGGGACGGCTCGCGCGCAGCTGGTGGCACGCCTGGTTCCAGCCCCAGCACCTGCACTTCGTCACGGTCGGCAACCTCGTCGCGGCCCTGAGAGAGCGCGGCTTCCGCCCGGTCGCCGTCGAACGCGGCCCCGCGCACCAGCCGGTGGAGCTGCTGATGATCGTGATGCTGCTGGCGCACCGGCTCGTCCCCGACCCGGACAAGCCGTGGCGCGGCCCGCGCGCCCGGCGGCTGCGGATCGCGGCGCGGACCGCCGTGTATCTGGCGGCGGGCCCGCTGATGTTCGCCGCCGCCATGACCGATCAGCTGCTGCTGCCCGTCATCCGGCGCTGCGGCCGGTCCAACGCCTACCGGGTGCTCGCCCGGCGGGTGGGCGACGACGCCGGCGCGCCCGCCGCCGAGACGGCCGCGTCGTCGGCGGCTCCCACTCGGGAGTGAGCAACCGGTGCGGCCGTCCCCGCCGCTTTCGCGGGGCGGTCGCGGACAGCGTCAGTTCTCGTCGTCAGTTCTCGTCGGCCGGACGCCAGGGTGAGCTGGGATCGGTGGGGCGAGGGGAGGAGCTGACGCGCAACGCGTAGGCGGGGGTGCCGCCGGTGTCGGGCAGCGGCCCGAGATAGGTGTGGCCGGTCAGGTGGCACCAGGCGGCCAGGTCCAGCGGCGCGGCCGGGTCGGACGCCAGCAGGTGCACGATCGTGCCCGCGGGCAGGGCGGCGAGCCGTCCGCGGAGCTGGATCAGCAGCCGGGTGCACGACTGGTCGCCGCCGTCGATGACGACGGGCTCGGACGCGCCGGCCGCGGAGGCGAGGTCGCGCTCCTCGGGCATCGCGATGCCCTCCCGTCACAGCCTTGGACCGTTCTGCCCCGACTGTAGCCGCGTCCCCGACTCATGATCGCGTTGTCTCGGTCACATCGGGGCGTTTGGGGCGCGGTACGACGGGGACCTGGACGCCATGGCCGAGACCGGCGAGCGCCCCCGCGTGGGCTTCTTCACGGACACGTCGGTGTGCATCGGGTGCAAGGCGTGCGAGGTCGCGTGCAAGGAGTGGAACGCCATCCCCGAGGACGGCCTGGTGCTGACGGGCATGTCGTACGACAACACCCAGGGCTTGGGCGCCGACACCTGGCGGCACGTGGCGTTCATCGAGCAGCGCAAGCCGGTGGAGGCGCCGGTGGACGTGTTCGAGGCGGCGGCGCGGGCGGACGCCGGCTCCGAACTCCGCTGGCTCATGGCGTCGGACGTGTGCAAGCACTGCACGCACGCGGCATGCCTGGACGTGTGCCCCACCGGAGCCCTGTTCCGCACGGAATTCGGCACGGTCGTCGTGCAGGAGGACATCTGCAACGGATGCGGCTACTGCATACCCGCGTGCCCGTACGGCGTCATCGATCAGCGCAAGGGAGACGGACGGGCGTGGAAGTGCACGATGTGCTACGACCGCCTGGGGGTCGGCATGGAACCCGCCTGCGCCAAGGCGTGCCCCACCGACTCCATCCAGTTCGGCCCGTTGGACGAGCTGCGTGAACGCGCCGCGTCCCGGGTGGAGGACCTGCACGACGCCGGGGTGACCGAAGCCCGCCTCTACGGCGCGGACCCGGACGACGGCGTGGGCGGCGCCGGCGCGTTCTTCCTTCTGCTCGACGAGCCGGAGGTGTACGGGCTGCCGCCGGACCCGGTGGCGACCACGCGCGACCTGCCGTCGATGTGGCGGCGCGCCGCCGTGGCCGCGGCGGCGCTGGCCGCCGGGGTCGCCGCCTGTTTCGTCCGGGACGGGAGGGCGCGATGACACGGACGGACGAGAGACGGGCGAAGCGGCGGCGCGGCGAGCAGGCCATGGTGCCGGAGGCCCGCTTCACCTCCTACTACGGCATGCCGGTGCTGAACAGGCCCGTGTGGAAGGCGCTCGACATCGCCGGATACCTGTTCCTGGGCGGCCTGGCCGGAGGGTCGTCGCTGCTCGCCGCGGGCGCCCACGCGACGGGACGCCGGGCGCTCGCCCGCGCGGCCAAGACGGGAGCGTTCGGCGCGATCTCCCTGTCGTTGGCCGCGCTCGTCCACGACCTGGGGCGGCCCGCCCGATTCCTCAACATGCTGCGCGTGGCCAAGCCGACCTCCCCGATGAGCGTGGGGTCGTGGCTGCTGGCCTGCTACGGGCCCTTGGCGGGGGCGGCCGCCGCGACGGAGGCGACGGGGCGGTTCCCGCGCCTGGGCGCGCTGGCCACGGCGGGAGCCGCGGTGCTGGGACCCGCCGTCACGACGTACACGGCGGTGCTCCTCTCCGACACGGCCGTGCCGTCCTGGCACGAGGGCCACCGGGAGATGCCGTTCCTGTTCGCCGGGTCCGGAGCCGCGGCGGCGGCCGGGCTGGCGCTGATCTGCGCGCCCGCCCCGCCCGCGCGGCGCATGGGCGTCCTCGGCGCGGCCGCGGAACTGGGGGCGGCCAGGGTGATGAAGAAGCGCATGGGCCTGGCGTCGGAGCCCTTGGAGAAGGGCGCGGCGGGGCGTCTCATGCGGGCCTCGGAGATCCTGACCGCGACCGGGGCGGTGCTGGCCGCGCTCTCCGGGGCCGCCGGGTCGAGGGCGATGCCGATGACGATATCGATGGCGATGCCGAGGGCGATGCCGATGACGATATCGACGGCGATGCCGAGGGCGATAGCGACGGCGGCGGGCGCGGCGCTCCTCGGGGGATCGGCGGCGCTGCGGTTCGGCGTCTTCCACGCCGGCGTCGCGTCCGCCCAAGACCCCGTGTACACCGTCGTCCCGCAGCGGGAGCGCCTGGAGCAGGGCCGCGGGTTTTCGGCCGCCGCGCACGGGTAGCAGGCAGCAGACGGGCGAAAGGGTGAAAAGGGACTGACATGGGCGTCCGCACCTGGATCACGTCCTGGCCGGTCTACCGGCAGATCACGGGCGGCGACCCGCTCGGGCGCGGCCCGGCGGCCAAGAGCCGCCGCACCGAACGGATCGACCCCCGCGTCGCCACCGCCGACCGGGTGGTCAGGTCCGTCTGCCCGTACTGCGCGGTCGGCTGCGGACAGAACGTCTACGTCCAGGACGGCCGGGTCACCCAGATCGAGGGCGACCCCGACTCGCCGGTCTCCCGCGGCCGCCTGTGCCCCAAGGGCTCGGCCAGCCTCCAGCTCACCACCGGGCCGGCCCGCGAGCAGCGGGTGCTGTACCGGCGGCCCTACGGCACCGACTGGGAGCGCCTCGACCTCGACACCGCCATGGAGATGATCGCCGACCGGGTGATCGAGGCGCGCCGCGCGGGCTGGCAGTGGGAGGTCGGCGGCAAACGGGTGCGGCGCACCCTGGGCCTGGCGAGCCTGGGCGGCGCCACGCTCGACAACGAGGAGAACTACCTCATCAAGAAGCTGTTCACCGCCCTGGGCGCGATACAGATCGAGAACCAGGCGCGCATTTGACACTCCTCCACCGTTCCCGGTCTGGGAACCTCGTTCGGACGCGGCGGCGCGACCACCTTCCAGCAGGACCTGCAGAACGCCGACTGCATCGTCATCCAGGGCTCGAACATGGCCGAATGCCATCCGGTGGGGTTCCAGTGGGTGATGGAGGCCAAGGCCCGCGGCGCCACGATCATCCACGTCGACCCCCGGTTCACCCGCACCAGCGCCATGGCCGACGTGCACGTGCCGCTGCGCGCGGGCAGCGACATCGCCTTCCTCGGCGGCATCATCAACCACGTCCTGAGCAACGACGCGTACTTCCGCGACTACGTCGTCGCCTACACCAACGCACCGGTCATCCTGCGGGAGGACTTCCGCGACACCGAGGACCTGGACGGGCTGTTCTCCGGCTTCGATCCCGACAACCGCTGTTATGACAACGCCACATGGCAATACGAGGGCCTGGAAACGCAGGCCGCCGCGGGGCAGCGCGACCAGGAGCGCGACCAGGAGTACGACGAGCGCACGCGCGGCGGGGCCGGCGTGGCGGACGCGGCCCGCGGCGAGGCGCACGGCTCCGGCGGCGCCGCCATCGCCGAAGGGCGTCCCGAGCGCGACCCGACCCTTCGACACCCGCGATGCGTGTTCCATGTGCTCAAACGGCACTACGCCCGCTACACCCCCGAGATGGTGGAACGCGTGTGCGGCGTCCCGCGGGACCTGTTCCGCAAGGTCTGCGAGCTGATCACCGCCAACTCCGGCCGCGACCGCACCACCGCGTTCGCCTACGCCGTCGGCTGGACGCAGCACACCGTCGGCGTCCAGTACATCCGCGCCGCCGCGATCCTGCAGCTCCTGCTCGGCAACATCGGACGCCCCGGCGGCGGCATCCTGGCGCTGCGCGGCCACGCGTCCATCCAGGGCTCGACCGACATCCCGACCCTGTTCAACCTGCTGCCCGGCTACATCCCCATGCCGCACGCGCACCTGCACGAGGACCTGGACGCGTTCGTCCAGGCCCAGGCCGCGCAGAAGGGATTCTGGGGCGACATGCGCGCCTACCTGGTGAGCCTGCTCAAGGCCTACTGGGGGGACGCCGCCACCGCCGACAACGACTTCTGCTTCGACTACCTGCCCCGTCTGACCGGCACCCACAGCACCTACGAGACCGTCCAGAAGCAGCTGGGCGGGGTGTGCAAGGGCTACTTCCTCATGGGGGAGAACCCCGCCGTCGGGTCCGCCAACGCCAAGATGCAGCGGCTCGGCATGGCCTGCCTCGACTGGCTGGTGGTGCGCGACTTCTCGCTGATCGAGTCGGCCACCTGGTGGAAGGACGGCCCCGAGATCGAGACGGGGGAGCTGCGCACCGAGGACATCGCCACCGAGGTGTTCTTCCTGCCCGCGGCCGCGCACACCGAGAAGGACGGCAGCTTCACCAACACCCAGCGCATGCTCCAGTGGCACCACGCCGCCGTCGAGCCGCCCGGCGACGCGCGCAGCGACCTGTGGTTCGTCTACCACCTCGGCCGCATCATCCGGGACAGGCTCGCCGGGTCCACCGACCCGATCGACCGCCCCGTCCTCGACCTCGCCTGGGACTACCCGGTCCGCGGGCGGCTCGCCGAACCCGACGCCGAGGCCGTCCTCGCCGAGATCAACGGGTACGGCGCCGACGGCCGCCCGCTCAGCGCGTACACCCAGCTCAAGGACGACGGCTCCACCTCCTGCGGCTGCTGGATCTACTGCGGCGTCCGCGCCGACGGCGTCAACCAGGCCGCCCGCCGCACGCCGGGCCGCGACCAGAACTGGGTCGCCCCCGAGTGGGGCTGGGCGTGGCCCGCCAACCGCCGCATCCTCTACAACCGCGCCTCGGCCGACCCGGACGGCAGGCCGTGGAGCGACCGCAAGACCCTCGTCTGGTGGGACGCCGCCCAAGGCCGTTGGACGGGGCATGACGTGCCCGACTTCGTCCCCGACCGGCCCCCCGACTACACGCCGCCGGAGGGGGCCCGCGCCGCCGACGCCCTCGCGGGCGACGACCCGTTCATCATGCAGGCCGACGGGAAGGGGTGGCTGTTCGCCCCTTCGGGGCTGGTGGACGGCCCGCTCCCCACCCACTACGAGCCTCAGGACTCGCCGTTCATCAACCCGTTGTACGGGCAGCAGCGCAACCCGGCACGGCACCTTCCCCCTCCGCACCCCGACAACCTCTACCAGCCCGTGGGTTCGGAGGTGTATCCGTACGTCGCCACCACGTACCGCCTCACCGAGCACCACACGGCGGGAGGGATGTCCCGTTGGCAGCCGTACCTGTCCGAGCTGCAGCCCGAATTCTTCTGCGAGGTCTCACCGGAGCTCGCGCGGGAACGCGGCCTGGAGCACCTCGGCTGGGCCACCATCGTCTCCGCCCGCAATGTGATCGAGGCGCGCGTCCTCGTCACCGAGCGCATGAAGCCGCTGACGGTGGACGGCCGCACCCTCCACCAGATCGGCCTGCCCTACCACTGGGGACCCAACGGCTACAGCGTCGGCGACGCCGCCAACGAGCTGCTGCACCTGTCGCTCGACCCGAACACCCACATCCAGGAGGCCAAGGCCATCGCATGCGACATCCGCCCGGGCCGCCGCCCCCGCGGCCGACACGCGCCTGACCTGGTCCGCGCCTACCGCGAACGCGCCGGCATCACCGACACCACCGGAACCGAACTCTGAGGCCGCTAACGGACGACGATCGCGTGCTCCCTCTGCGGGACGAGCTCTCCGATCACGGGCGCGCCCGGCACCTCCCCGGCGAGGAGCAGACCACCGGACGTCTGCGCGTCGGCCAGCAGCAGCCGCGTCGCCTCGTCGCAGTCGCCGAAATCCGTGTGGGGCTCGACCCAGGCGAGATTGCGGCGCGTGCCGCCGCTGACGAACCCGTCGCGCACCGCCTCCCGCGCGCCGTCCACATACGGGACGGCCGCCGCGTCGATGACGGCGGTGACGCCGCTCGCCCGGGCCAGCTTGGACAAGTGCCCCAGCAACCCGAACCCGGTGACGTCCGTCGCGCACTCCACGCCCGCCTTCAGCGCGGCCTCGCAGGCGTCCCTGTTGAGCCGCACCATCGTCTGCACCGCTTCGGGGAAGACCTCGCCCGTCGCCTTGTGCCGGTTGTTGAGCACCCCGATGCCGAGCGGCTTCGTCAACGACAACGGCAGCCCCGCGCGCCCCTTGTCGTTGCGCAGCAGCCGGTCCGGGTCGGCGATGCCCGTGACGGCCATCCCGTACTTGGGCTCGGCGTCGTCCACGCTGTGCCCGCCGCCCACGTGGCAGCCCGCCTGCGCCGCCACGTCGAGGCCCCCGCGCAGCACCTCCCGCGCCAGGTCGAACGGCAGCACGTCCCGCGGCCACGCCAGCAAATTCACCGCCACCAGCGGCCGCCCGCCCACCGCGTACACGTCCGACAACGCGTTCGCCGCCGCGATGCGGCCCCAGTCGTAGGGGTCGTCCACGACGGGCGTGAAGAAGTCCGCCGTGGCCACCACAGCGGGGCCGTCGTCGCCCGGCGTCCGCACCACGGCCGCGTCGTCGCCGTTCTCCAGTCCGATGAGCAGCCGCGCCTCGGACGTCCTCTCGGGCGCCGTCTCGGGCGCCGCGACCAGCCCCGCCACCACGTCCTCCAGCTCCCCGGGGGGAATTTTGCACGCGCACCCGCCGCCCCGCGCGTACCGCGTGAGCCGGATCGCGCCTGTGGTCGTCCCTTCGGTCGTCGCCATCGCCGCCCTTCCTCGGTGTGACGGCCGTCGGCCCGGGTATGCGCCGGTGCTGGAGGCGTCTGGGTGCCTGGTGGCCCCCCCGGTCTTCAAAACCGCGGTGTCCGAGGTCCTCGGACAGGCGGGTTCGATTCCCGTCCGCCTCCGCTGCGAACCGCCCGGCGCCCGGGCCCGGCAGCCGTGCCGGAACACCCTCGAGCACCGGCACGCGCTGCGTTATGCCCCGAAACCCCGGAGCGACTCCTCGGGCGGCCGTCACGCGCAGAGAGCGGCGGAGACGGCGGCCTCGTCGTCAACCGCCGCATCACCTGCCGCAGCTCCGCGTAGTGCGTGCCCGCCGCGACCGGTTGCGCCGTGACGACCAGTGCCAGGGCCGCCACCCCGGCCGTCATCCTCATGCGTCTTCTCAAGTTGCTTCACGCTAGGAACGGCGTCACCGCACGGACATCGCCTACAAGAGCCAACCCACGCCTCGACCAAAAGACCCACGACAGCGAAGTCGTGCCGGGCTCATGCACCGGGACGCGCTGCGTCATGCCTGCGGAGGCAGCGGCGGTGGGTTTCGTCCACTCGGACGGTGTAGCCGCGGCGGTCCAGGTGCTCGAGGAGGGGGACGGCGACGCGGCGGGTCGTGCCGAGGGCCTGGCGGGCCTGGCTCAGGGTGAACGGCTGAGGGAGGCGGGCGAGGACGGCCGCGGCGCGGGCCTCGCAGTCCGGCAGCAGGACGATCTCGTCGGAGATCTTCCGCAGGGCGCCCGCGGCGGCCGCGGCGCTGAGCAGCCGGGGGGTGAGGCCCAGCTCGGCGAGCCGGCCGGCTTCCGGGGCGCGGAACGGGGCCTCGGCGAGGTCGCGGCGGATCGCGTCGACGGCGCGCTGGATGTGCGGCGGCAGCCGGGGGCGCGTCGCCGCGCCGTACAGCTTGCCGCCGTGCCGGCGGACGCCATCGCGGGCCAGGGCGTCGACCAGGGCGCGGTCGGGCAGCCCGAGGGCGCGGCGGGCCGCCTCGGCGGGCAGGCCCGGGTCGGTGGGGTGGCGGGCCGTGTGCTCCTCCACGGCCTTCACCAGGCGGCGGTGCAGATCGGCCCAGTGGTCGGGGTCCGCCAGCCAGTCGCCGGCCACCGGCGCGGACGGGACGTCCAGGCCCATGGCGAGCAGGTCCGCGCGGCGGATCAGGCCGCGGCGGCGCAGTTCGGCGGCGCCGTCGGGGACGCCGGGCAGGGCGGCCAGCTCGCGGGCGCGGGCGGCCGCGGCGCCCCGCCGGTCGAACCGGGGCGGCCGGACGTCCAGCACGGTGATCCCGGCGGGGACGCGGTGCAGCCCGGGGTCGCGCAGCAGCGCGATGTCGCCGACGCGCAGCGCGAGGGGACGCGCGAGCGACAGGCGCGCCGTGTCGGCGCCGAGCGGCCGGACGACGACCGGCACGGCCGCCGATCCCGCGTGCAGGGTCAGGTGCCGGGGGAGGTCGCGGGCCGGGTCGCCCCGCAGGCGCACGTCGATCAGGTCGGTGGTCAGCCAGCGGCCCGGCGTCAGCAGGACGTCGCCCCGGCGCAGCGTCTCGGGCGCGCCGCGCAGGTTGACCGCCACGCGGGCGACCGCGCCCACCTGCTCGCGCGTCCGCTTCAGCGCCTCCAGGCCGCGCACCGTGACCCGGGTGCCGTCCACCAGCGCCAGTTCGTCGCCGACGCGGATGGCGCCGGCGCGGAGGGTTCCGGTCACCACCGTGCCCCGGCCCTGGACGGTGAACGCGCGGTCGATCCAGAGGCGGACGTCGGCGCGCGTGTCGGGCGGAGGGAGCGCGGCGGTCAGATCGACCAGGGCGCGGCGCAGGTCGTCCAGGCCCTCGCCCGTCGCCCCGCTCGCCATGACGGCGTCGACCTCGCCGAGGGACGTGGCGGCGAGACGGGCCAGGGCGTCGTCGCGGACGGCGGCGGCCGCGTCGGGGGCGGCGAGGTCGCACCGGGTGACGACGAGCAGGCCGTGCCGGACGTCCAGCGCGTCCAGCACCGACAGGTGCTCGTCGGACTGCCGCTGCCAGCCCTGGTCGGCGGCCACGACGAACATCACGGCCGGCACCGGGCCGACCCCGGCGAGCATGTTGGCGACGAGGCGTTCGTGTCCGGGGACGTCCACGAACGCCACGTCCTCGCCGTCGGGCAGGCGCGTCCAGGCGAAACCGAGGTCGAGGGTCAGGCCGCGGCGGCGCTCCTCCTCCCAGCGGTCCGGCTCCATCCCCGTCAGGGCCCGCACGAGCGTGGACTTGCCGTGGTCGACATGCCCCGCGGTCGCGACGACGCGCATCACACCTCCCCCGCGGCTTGGACGGCGGCGGTCAGCGCCGCGTCCTGCTCGTCCGGAACGGCGCGCAGGTCGAGCAGGCACCGGCCGTTCTCGACCCGCCCCACCACCGCGGGGGACCCCAGGCGCAGCGACACGGCGTAGGACTCGGGCAAGGAGATCGCGGCGCTCGGCAGGGCGACCCCTGGGGCGCCTCCGCCGCCGACCGTGGCGGAGCTGTCCACGGCATGGGCGTCGACGCCTTCGGCGCGGAGCTTCTGCGCGATGTGCTCGGCGCGGTCCCGCAGCACCCGCACGTCCGCATGGAGGGCTCGACGGGTGGGCGTCTCAGGGCCGCGCAGCGTCGCCTCCAACGCGGCCAGCGTGAGCTTGTCGACGCGCAGGGCGCGGGCCAGCGGATGCCGGGCGAGCCGTTCGACCAGGTCGGCCTTGCCGAGCACCAGGCCGCACTGGGGGCCGCCCAAGAGTTTGTCTCCGCTGGCGGTGACGAGCGACGCGCCGTCGCGCAGCCAGGTCGCCGCGTCCGGCTCGTCCGGCAGCACGGGGTCGGGCGCCGGCAGCCCCGAGCCCAGGTCGGCGACGACCGGCACGCCCAGCCGGGCCAGGTCCCGCACCCCGACGGAGCCGGTGAAGCCGGTCATCACGAAGTTGGACGGGTGCACCTTCAGCACGAACCCGGTGTCGGGGCCGACGGCCGCCGCGTAGTCGTCCAGGCGCGCGCGGTTGGTGGCGCCGACCTCGCGCAGCCGCGCGCCCGTGGAGACCAGCAGGTCCGGGATGCGGAACCCGTCGCCGATCTCCACCATCTCGCCCCGGCTGAGCACGATCTCGCGCCTCGCGGCCAGCGCCGTCGCGGCCAGCACCAGGGCGGCGGCGCCGTTGTTGACCACGTGCGCCGCCTCGGCGGCGGGCACGCGCCGCAGCAGCGCGTCCAGCGCGGAGCGGCCGCGCCGCGACCGGGCGCCGGAGGCCAGGTCGAGCTCCACGTCGGTCGCGCCGGACGCCGCGAGCACCGCCTCCCGGGCGGCCCGCGACAGCGGCGCCCGGCCGAGGTTGGTGTGCAGCAGCACGCCCGTCGCGTTGATCACCGGGCGCAGGCCCCCGGCGGTGTCCGGCAGCGCGGCGACGGCCGCGTCCGCGACGGCCTCGGGCGCGATCTCCCCCCGCCGGGCCCGGTCCTGCGCCGCGACGATCACCGACTTCACCAGGTCGCGGCCGAGGCGCCGCGCCGCCGCCGACAGCCGGGGCTCGGCGAGCAGCGCGTCGGTGCGCGGGATGCGGCGGACGACCGTGGGATCCATCGAGCAGCCTCCTGGGCACGCCGCTACCCCGTCGGCCCGCGGACAAACGAGGGCCCGCGCACCGCCGGGTGCGCGGGCCCTGCCTGGACGTGCGGCGTCAGCCGGTCACCGGGAGGTCACCGGCGACGGGCCGGGGAGCGGGCGCCTGCGGCACCGCCCCCGGGTTCGCCGCCGTGCCCGGGTTCGCCGCCGTGCCGGGGTGCGCCGGCGTACCCGGGCGAGCCGTCGCCCCCGTTCCCGGAGCCGCCGTGCCTCCGGTGGACGGCGAGTTCTGGTCCTGCGGCCGGGTGGGCACGGCCGCGCACCGCACGGACGCGAGGCTGAGCCGCTGCGTCCGCTCACCGCCGAGCGGCACGGCCGCCTCCAGCGCGGTCACGCGCAGCCTGCCCTGCTCGTCCCGGGTCTGCTTGTTCAGCGTGACGCGGGCCTTGCCGAGCCCGGGCACCGGAACGGTCATCGTGGTGTTGGGCCGCGCCTCGGCCACGAGGGGGCGGCCGGCCAGCGTCGCGTCGGCCAGGCGCGACTTGCCCGCGCCGTTCTCGCACGTGGCGGTGATCGCGCCCGCCTTCAGGCGCAGCCGCGGCGACTCCACGTTGGACAGCGAGGCCCGGCCGCCCTCGGCCCCGGCGGCGGTCTTCAGGCCGGTCGCCTTGAGCAGGGAGTTGCCGGGCAGTTCGGCGAGGTGCTCGTTGGCCTCCCGCCCCCTGGAGGACACCGAGGGAACCGCCGGGACGTCCACCGGTCCGATGGCGCGGACACCGAACGCCGCACCGCCTCCCCGGGTGTCGGCGTCGGCGGTCGCGGCGGGCGCGGCGAGCGCCGCGGCGACCGCGCCGGTGGCGGCTGCGAACCTGGTCAGCTGCTGCAAACGCACAGTTCTCTCCTTGAATCGATGGTGTGAATCGATGGATCGGATCGATGGATCGGATCGATGGATCGGCTCGATGGACACGGATGTCAGGCGGTGACGATGACGGGACTGCCGAGCGGAACCTTCGCCAGTCGGGCCAGCGCGTCACGAGGAACCCGGACGCAGCCGTGGGTGACCGCCTTGCCGAACACCGACGCGTCCGGCCAGGTGTGGAACGCCACCGTGCCGGGCCCGCCGCCGTAGGTGTCGAGCGTCTCGGAGTGGGCGCCGACGGGCAGGATGAGCGGGCTGTGGGTGGGCTCGGTGGGCTTGAGCGACGCGAGGATGAACGTGCGGCCGGTCGGCGTCGGCGTCTTGGGCGCGCCGACCGCCACCGTCCACGAGCCGACCTTGCGGCCCGAGTCCTCGATGGTGAGCCTGCGGTCGCCGAGGTCGACCCGGACGACCTGGGTGCTGCGCGCGACGTCCAACACGCCGGGGCGGTCGGCGATCCAGCCGGTGGCGCGGTTGGGACGGTTCGGCAGCAGCACGCGACGCCAGCCCGGCCTGCTCTCCACGACGGGCACCCAGGTGGGGCCGCCGAGCTGCTTGTCGGGCAGCATCGCGACGGGTTCGCCGTCCGGCCGGGCCGACACGGGGACGGGCTGCCTGGGGTGCACCACGGTTCCGTCGCTCGTCGCGAACGGCGCGGTGTCCTCGGGCAGGCCGGCGACCGTGGTGGACGTGGTGGCCTGCGGCAGCCGGGCGAGCGCGGCGGTCGAGCGGCCCCCGGCCGCGTCGCCGCCCGCGCGCCCGCCGTCGGCGCACCCGCCCGCGAGCAGCACGGCGGCCAGGGCGGCGGCGCCGACGCCGAACCCGCGCGGCACCGTGCGCCGGTCATGCTCGGATCGTTGCTTCACTGAGGCTCCCAGGGGATCGTGCCGCCGGAAGGAGGCGCGGGATTCCGCATTCGGCGGCCCTACTCTGTCTTTCGTTTACGGGGGTGTCGCGCCTCCGGCGGCACGCTTTTCGAAGGCTTCGACGGGCATTGGTTTTGGCTTGGTCCGGTAGGCGGTTGCGCCCGTCCGGTCGGCGGCGGCCTTTGGCAGCAGTCGCGGCGAAGCCGGCACGGCCTTCGGCAGATGCCGCGACCGTCTCCGGCTGACGCGCATGGCCGTGCACGACCGCCCCGGACGCGTCGGCGCGCGGCGCCATGGCGACGAGCGCGAGCAGGAGCGACACGCCGACCGGCGCGCGAACGGTCCGCCGCGTGGGAATCAGGTCTTCTGGGGTGCGGGGGAGTGGGAGCCCGGGCCGCAGTCGGAGGACGTCACAGTGATCGCTGATCGGGCGCGCGCGGCCGGGCGCTCTTTGATCGTCGGGCGGTGAGCCGCCGGGCGCCGCGGCGGACGCCCTGGTGAGGCGCGGACCCCATCGGGGGCAGCGGTGCGTGGTCCGGGGACGCGGTGCACGTGAAGGCGGTGCACGTGGAGATGGACGCCGGCGAGGTGTTCAGCAGGATCGTGCTGACGCCCTGACCCACGCATACGAATCCGCCGCGCCCCCTCCACAGGGGACGCGGCGGAACGGTCGGATCAGGTCGTCAGTCCTTGGACGTGTGCTTCTCCCTGGACGCGGGCTTGCTCGAGGCGTCGGGCGCGGTGTCGGCCTTCTCCTTCGCGGCGGCGAGGGCGGCGTCGCGGCGGGCGCCGGGGTCCCAGCCGGCCAGCACCACCCGCTTCTGCACCCAGATCGCCAGCGCCAGCAGGGCCGCCACGACCACCACGAGCAGCAGCAGACCGCCGACCGGCCCGGCCTTGACCGCGTAGCCGGTGACGATCCCGAACCAGCCGAAGTCGGCGTCGCCGAACGTGGTGTTGGCCTGGCCGAACGAGCCGAGCACGTCCAGCAGCAGCGCGGGCAGGAACGTGATGATCACGCCGTTGACGAACGCGCCCGCGATCGCGCCGCGCCGCCCGCCGGTCGCGTTGCCGAACACCCCGGCCGTGCCGCCGGTGAAGAAGTGCGGCACCAGGCCGGGCAGGATCAGCGCCATGCCGAACGCCGGGTCGAACACCCAGGCCAGCAGGCCCAGGCTGACCAGGCCGCCCACGAAGCTGGACAGGAAGCCGATGAGCACGGCGTTCTGCGCGAACGGGAACACGATCGGCGCGTCCAGCGCGGGCACCGCGCCCGGCACGACCCGCTCGGCGATGCCCTTGAAGGCGGGCACCAGCTCGCCCAGGATGGTCCGCACGCCGAACAGGATGACCGCGACGGCGATGCCGAACTGCAGGCCCTGCATGACCGCCTGCATGAGGTAGTCGCCGACGCCGGCGGAGCGGTCGCCGAACGCGGCGAACGCCTCGTCCCGGCCCGCGCGGCCCAGGTAGATCAGCGCCACCGCCACGTAGATGAGCACCATGGACAGCGCGGTGGCCACCATGGAGTCGCGCAGGAACCGCAGCCCCTCGGGGATCTTCATCTCCTCGGTGCTGCGGCTGCGGCGGCCGACGAGCTGGCCGGTGACGCCCGCGGCGATGTAGCCGAGGGTGCCGAAGTGGCCGACGGCGATCTTGCCGTCGCCGCCCACCCGGCGGGTCCACGGCTGGGCCAGCGCCGGCATGACCACCAGCATGACGCCCATCAGGACCGTTCCAACGGCGACCACCTCGAACGTCGGCATGTCCGTCGTGGCCAGCACCATGGTCAGCAGCGTGGCCATGAACAGCATGTGGTGGCCGGTGAGGAACACGTACCGCAGCGGGGTGATCCGGGCCAGCACCAGCGCCAGCGCGAACCCCAGGATCATGATCCACGCCACCTGGGCGCCGAACCGGTCCTGGGCGATGCCCACGATGGCCTCGTTGGTCGGCACCACGCCGTGCGCGCCGGTGGTGCCCTGGATCATCGTGCCGAGCGGCTCCAGGGCGTTGCTGACCAGCGTGGCGCCCGCGCCGATGAGCAGGAAGCCCAGCGCTGCCTTCAGGCCGCCGCCGACGACCTGCCCGGCGGAGCGGCGCAGCGCCAGCAGCCCGACCGCGGTGATGATCCCGACCAGGTAGGCGGGGACGCTGAGGATCTCGTTGACGACGAACTGCGCGACGTCGACGACCCAGTCCATGGCAGGCCCCCGCCGCTCAGCCGCGCGCCCGGACGGCGGCCGACAGCTTGCCGGTGATCTCGTCCACGTCCACGAAGTTGTCCACCACGACCACCTCGGCGTCGACCTCGCCGAGCTCGGCGGCCAGCTCCGCGGACGTCAGCACCACGTCGGCGGTGACCGCGGCGCCGCGCGCGGTGCCGATGTCGGCCACCTCCACCTCGCCGTCCACGCCCAGGTTCCGCAACGCCTGCTCGGCGTTGGTCTTGAGGATGATGCTCGTGCCGATGCCCATGCCGCAGACGGCGAGCAGCTTCACTGCAGGCCTCCTTCGTACTCGGAGATGAGCCGCCTGACCTCGGCGGCGGAGGTGGCGTCCTGCAGGGCCCGCATCCGGTCGGTGTCGGCCAGCATGCGGGCGAGCTTGGCCAGGGCGCCCGAGTGCGCGTCGTGGTCGACCGCGGCCAGGCCGATGACCAGCCGGACCGGGTCGTTGGCCTCGTGGCCGAACGGCACCGGCGCGGCCAGCGCCGCCCAGGACAGTCCCGTGCGCAGCACCGACGGCGACGGGCGCGAGTGCGCCAGCGCCAGCCCCGGGGCCAGCACGATGTAGGGGCCGAGGCGCTCGACGGTGTCGATCATCTCGGCGGTGTAGGCGTCGGTGGTCGCGCCGGACGCCACGAGGAGGTCGCCGGACGCGGTGATCGCCTCACGCCAGTCCGCGGCCCGCACCCCGACCGCCACGGCCGTCTCGGGCAGCGCGTCCAGTAGGGCGATCTGTTGCGAGTTAGCCGTCATGTCCGGTTCCTCCTTGGGCGCATTCAACAGCCAAAGACCCACTTATGTCCAGAACGATGCCAAAGCCGGAGGGTAGACCGTCAAAAGCGCCGCGCCGCGGCCGGCGCCCGCCACGATGCGCGGCCTCCCGCCCCGCCGCCCGCGAACCCGCAGGTCAGGCGGCAGACGCAACGGACGAGGGTATGCGGTCGCACCGCATGGTCAAGCGGTCCGCACACCGGGAAGGAGGTTCGGTCAGCCGAGGGCGGCGTTGATCCGGTCGGGGTCGTACAGGTGCTCGTGCACCAGCAGCGCGGCGCCGATCGTGCCCGCCCGGTGACCGAGCGTGGACGGAACGATCTGCAGGTCGCGCGAGGCGAGCACCTGCGCCCGCTCGTAGACCACCTCGCGGATGCCGGCCAGCAGCGGCTCGCGCGCCTCGGCCAGGTTGCCGCCGACGACGATGTGGGACGGGTTGAACAGCCCCACCACGTCCGCCAGCGCCTCGCCGATCAGCCGTCCCGCCTGGCGCACCAGCCGGACGGTCTCGTGGTCGCCGCGCCGCGCCAGCCGCGCGATGTCCTGGCTGGTGCGCACGTCGTAGCCGCGTTCCAGCAGGCGGCGGCGGATCGCCCAGCCGCCCGCGGTGGCCTCCAGGCAGCCGCGGTTGCCGCAGCGGCACGGCTCGTCGGTGCCGCGGCGCAGGTGGCCGAGGTCCCCGGCGGCGCCCTGCGCGCCCCGGTAGACCCGGCCGCCGACGATCAGCCCGGCGCCGATGCCGATGCCGATCTTGACGACCACCATGTCGGGGTGGTCGTGGCCGCCCGCCTTCTGCTCGCCCAGCGCCATGATGTTGACGTCCCGGTCGACGACCACCGGGACGTCCTTGGGGACGCCGGGCGACAGGGCGCGCGACAGGCGCTCGGGCACCGACACCCCGTCCCAGTCCGGCATGATCGGCGGGCTGACCAGCAGCCCGGTGGCGGTGTCCACCGGGCCCGGCACGCCGACGCCGATCCCGTGCACGTCGGCCGGGGCGCGGCCGACGCGCTCCAGCAGCCGGCCGAACGCGTCGGTCACCCAGCCCAGCACCGCGTCGGGGCCGTCGGCGACGTCCAGGTCGGCCTCGGTCTCGGCGAGCACGTGCCCGCCCAGGTCGGTGACGGCGACGCGGGTGTGGCTGCCGCCGATGTCGGCGCCGAGCAGCACCCCGGCGTACCGGTTGAACACGAAGGTCTCCGGCGGGCGCCCGCCGGTGGAGCCGCCGTCCCCGGCGGGGACGATCAGTCCGGCCCGCAGCAGGGCGTCCAGCCGCTGCGCCACGGTCGAACGGGCGAACCCGGACAGCCGGACGAGGTCCGCCCGGGTGCTCGCCTGGCCGCTGCGGATGAGGGCCAGCAACGTCCCGGCGCCGGCGCGCGGCGCCGCCGCTCGCTTCTTGACCACGCGTCCAGGGTACTTTTGTTGGTCAACGATCAGAAGTTCGTCTAGTTTCAGGCAGAAGCGTCCTGGGAGGGCAGATGGCGGAGGACCTGGACCGGGCGGCGGTCGACGTGGCGCGGGTGCTGGCGCTGGACGTCGTGGAGGCCAAGGGCAACGGCCACGCGGGCACCGCGATGGCGCTCGCGCCCGTCGCGCACGTGCTCTTCCAGGAGCTGATGCGGCACGACCCCGCCGACCCAGGCTGGCGCGGACGCGACCGGTTCGTGCTGTCGGCCGGCCACGCGAGCCTGCTCCTGTACATCCAGCTCTACCTGACCGGCTACGGCCTCACCCTCGACGACCTGCGCCGGACCCGCGCGTTCGGGTCCCGCACCCCCGGCCACCCCGAGTACGGCCACACGCCGGGCGTCGAGATGACCACCGGGCCGCTCGGCCAGGGCGTGGCGACGGCGGTCGGCATGGCGATGGCGCTGCGCCACGAGCGCGCCCTGCTGCGGGCCGACGCCCCGTTCGCCGACCGGACGGTGTGGTGCGTGGCAGGGGACGGCGACCTGCAGGAGGGCGTCAGCGCGGAGGCGTCCTCGCTGGCGGGCACGCTGGGCCTTGGCGAGCTGGTCGTGGTGTACGACGACAACGGCATCAGCATCGACGGGCCCACGTCGCTGTCGTTCACCGAGGACGTCCCGGCCCGCTACCGCGCCTACGGCTGGCACGTCCAGGTCGTGGACGACGGCGACGACCTGGACGCGCTGCGGTCCGCGCTGGCGGCGGCGCGGGACGAACGCGACCGCCCGTCCCTGGTGGCCGTCCGCACGGTGATCGGCGCCCCGGCGCCGCGCCGGGGCGGGACCGCCGCCGCGCACGCCGGGCCGTTCGGCGCCGAGGAGACCGCCGAGGTCAAACGGCTCCTCGGCATGGACCCGCACGCCTCCTTCGCCGTCCCCGAGCGCGTCCTCGAGCACACGCGGGCCGCGCTGGAGCGCGGCGCCCGCCTGCACGCCGACTGGGACAAGGCGCACGCCGCCTGGCGCGCCGCCGCGCCCCCCGAGCTGGCGGACCTGGACGAGCGGCTGGCCGCCGGCGCGCTCGCCCCGAACTGGCGGGACCTGCTGCCGGAACCGGACGCCGACGGCGCGCGGCCGACGCGCGCGGTGAACGGGGCCGTGCTGGCCGCCCTCACCGAACACCTGCCCGAGATCTGGGGCGGCTCGGCCGACCTGTCGCAGTCCACGAACGTCGCCTTCCCCGGCCGCCGCGCGTTCTCCGCCGCCGACCCCGCAGGGACGACGCTGCACTTCGGCGTCCGCGAACACGCCATGGCCGCGATCCT
Organism: Actinomadura rubrobrunea NBRC 15275; assembly: GCF_001552235.1. Taxonomy (NCBI): domain Bacteria; kingdom Bacillati; phylum Actinomycetota; class Actinomycetes; order Streptosporangiales; family Thermomonosporaceae; genus Actinomadura; species Actinomadura viridilutea. Next base: position 21,636 of record NZ_BCQU01000086.1, read on the forward strand.
CAACGGCATCGCCCTGCACGGCGGGTTCCGCCCGTTCGGCACCACCTACCTGGCGTTCTCCGACTACCTGCGGCCCGCGCTGCGGCTGGCGGCGATGATGCGGCTGCCGGTCGTGCTGGCGTTCACCCACGACTCGGTGACGGTCGGCGAGGACGGCCCCACCCACCAGCCCGTCGAGCAGCTGTGGGGGCTGCGCGCGGTGCCGGGGCTGGACGTGGTCCGGCCCGCCGACGCGGCCGAGACGGTCGCCGCCTGGCGGCGCGTCCTGGAGCGGGCGGACCGGCCGGTGGCGTTCGCCCTCGGCCGCCGGCCCGCGCCCGCCCTCGACCGCGGCGGACGCGGCGCGGCGCCCGACATCGCCGCGGACGTGGCGCGCGGCGGCTACGTGCTCGCGGACGCGCCGTCGTCGCCGCCCGACGTGCTGATCATCGCGACCGGCTCGGAGGCGGCGCTGGCGGTCGAGGCCCGCGACCGGCTGGCCGCCGACGGGATCGGCGTCCGCGTGGTGTCCATGCCCTGCCTGGAGTGGTTCGCCGAGCAGGACGCGGCCTACCGCGACGCGGTCCTGCCGCCGGACGTGCTCGCGCGGGTCGCCGTCGAGGCGGGCGTGGCCCAGGGCTGGTGGCGCTACCTCGGCACCTACGGCGAGGCGGTGTCGGTGGAGCGGTTCGGGCTGTCCGGCCCGGGCGAGCGGGTGCGGGCCGAACTCGGGGTCACCGTCGACGCCGTGGTCGCCGCCGCCCGCCGGTCGCTCGCCCGGGTCCGGGACGCGCGCTGATCAGGACGACCGTTCGGCCGTCTTCGCCGGGGCGGCCTGCGCGTCGGCGCGCCGCCCGAACCTGCCCGGCAGCAGGAACAGCGTCAGCACCGGCACCAGGTACAGCAGCCACACCACGACCTGCAGCACGGTCGGGTCCGGCTGGAAGTTGATCGTGCCCTTGAGCAGCGTGCCGTACCAGCTGCCCGGCGGGATCGCGTCGCTGACGTCGAACGCGCGCGTGTGCAGGCCCGGCAGGAACCGCGCCTCCTGCAGGTCGTGGAACCCGTAGGCCAGCACTCCGGCCGCCACGACCACCAGCATCGCGCCCGTCCAGGTGAAGAACCGGGCCAGGTTGATCCTCAGGGCGCCGCGGTAGAACAGCCAGCCCAGCACCACGGCCGTGGCCAGGCCGAGCAGCGCGCCGATCAGCGGCCGCGCCCCGTCGCCGGTGGCCTGGACCGCCGACCAGATGAACAGCGCGGTCTCCAGGCCCTCCCGGCCCACCGCCAGGAACGCCGTCAGCACCAGCGCGCCGGTGCCCATGACCAGCGCCTGGTCCAGCTTGCCGTGCAGCTCGGACTTCAGGTGCCGGGCGGTGCGGCGCATCCAGAACACCATCCAGGTGACCAGCCCCACCGCGATGATCGACAGGGTCCCGCCGAGGAACTCCTGCGCCTCGAACGTCAGCGTGGTCGATCCGTACTGCAGCACCGCGCCGAACGCCAGCGCGATGCCGACGGCGATCGCCACGCCCGTCCAGATGGGACGCAGCGCGTCCCGCCGGCCCGTCTTGACCAGGTAGGCGACCAGGATGCACACGATCAGGCTGGCCTCCAGGCCCTCGCGCAGCCCGATCAGATAGTTGGCGACCATCAGGCGAACAGCTCCTTGCCCCACCAGTCGGCCGCGTCCCGGACCCCGGGCGGGATCGCGAAGACCGCCGAGCCGACATGGCGGATGTACTCGTTGAGGGCGTCACTCCGCGCCAGGCGCGTCTGCAGCGGCAGGAAGCCGCGGCGGATGTCGCGCTGGTAGGCCAGGAAGAACAACCCGGCGTCCAGCCGTCCCAGCCCGTCGGTGCCGTCGGTGTAGGAATAGCCGCGGCGCAGGATCCGGGCGCCGCCGTTGCTGTCGGGATGGGCCAGCCGCACATGCGAGTCGGCGGGCAGGGCGTTCAGGTCCGGCTCGTCGTGCTCGTGCTTCTTGCCGTAGGGCGCCCCCTCGCCCTTGGTGCGGCCGAAGATGTCCTCCTGCTCCTTGAGCGGCGCGCGGTCCCAGGTCTCGATGTTCATCGCGATCCGGCGCGCCACCAGGTACGAGCCGCCGACCATCCACGGCGGGCCGTCCTGCGGCTGCACCCACACGTGCTCGTTCAGCGCCGCGGTGTCGGTGCCGGAGATGTTGCGGGTGCCGTCCTTGAACCCCATCAGGTTGCGCGGGGTCTGCGCCTCCGGCGTGGTGGACGACGTCTTGCCGAACCCCAGCTGCGACCAGCGCACCGACACCTTGCCGAAGCCGATCCGCGCCAGGTTGCGGATCGCGTGCACGGCCACCTGCGGGTCGTCGGCGCACGCCTGCACGCACAGGTCGCCGCCGCTGCGCGCCGGGTCCAGGTCGTCGCCGGGGAAGGCCGGCAGATCGATCAGCGCGGGCGGGCGGCGGTCCGCCAGGCCGAACCGGTCCTCGCCGTCCTTGGCGAACAGGGTCGGGCCGAACCCGACGGTGAGGGTGAGGCGGGACGGTTTGAGGCCGAGGGCCTCGCCGGTGTCGTCCGGCGGGGCCTCGGGCAGCCCGCCCACCGCGCCTTCGCCGACCGGCCGCCCGGCGGTCATCCGGGCCGCCGCCCGGGTCCACTCCTTGAGCAGGGCGACCAGCGCGTCGCGGTCGTCGGTGGTGACGTCGAAGGCGGCGAAGTGCAGGCGGTCCTGCACGGGGGTGGCGATGCCGGCCTGGTGCGGCCCGTAGAACGGCACCGCGTCCCCGAGCCGCGGCTCGGGGTCGTCGCTCACCCCGATCGCGGCCGCCGCGGCGCCGCCGGTCGCGGCCACGCCGAGCGCCAGGCCCGCGCCGCCCCACCCGAGCAGCCTGCGCCGCGAGACCTTCGCGGCACCGGTCGCGGAATCAGCGCTCATCGCAGCCGCCTCCTCACTTCGCGACGGCGGCGGCGAGCTTGGACAGCGGCTCGGCCAGCGCGTTGACACCGTCCGACAGTTTCTTGCGCTCGTCCTTGCCGACGGTGTCGTAGGACACGAACCCGTCGGGGGAGCCCTTGTCGCGGTGCTCGTCCAGCAGCTCGTACAGGGCGGCGAACCGCTCGTCCAGCTCCTTGGCCAGCGCCGGGTCCTTCTCCGACACCACCGGCTTGAGCAGCTCGTAGGCCTTCTGCGCGCCCTCCACGTTGGCCTGGAAGTCCACCAGGTCGGTGTGGCTGTAGCGCTCCTCCTCACCGGTGACCTTGCCGGTGGCGACCTCGTCCAGCAGCTCCTTGGCGCCGTTGGCCATGCCGGTCGCGGTGATGTCGGCGGTGCCGACGCGCTTCTGCCAGTCCTTCAGGTCGACGATCAGCTGGTCGGCGAGCTTCTTCTCCTCCTCGCCGATCTTCCCGTCCTTCCACAGCGCCTTCTCGAGGCGGTGCCAGCCGGTCCAGGTCTGGCCCTGCTCGAGGCCGTCCTCGCGCACGTCGACCTTGGGGTCGATGTCGCCGAACGACTCGGCGACCGGCTCGGTGCGCTCCCAGCCGATCCGCGACACCGCGTAGGTCTTCTTGGCCTCCGCCACGTCGCCCGCCTTGACGGCGGCGGCGAACTTCTCGGCCTTGGGCAGCGTGGCGTCGGCCTGCTCCTGGACGTACCTGCGGTATTCGGCGATGGCACGATCCAAGCGCGGATCGTTCGGGCGCGGCGCGCCCTGACCGGTCGCCGTCACCTTCTGCCGGATGCCGTCGCCCCGCATGCCGGGCTTGCAGGCGATCTCGTAGGATCCGGCCTTCACCTCCGCGGTGATCTCGGCCCGGGTGCCCGGCCCGATGTTCTCCCGCTCGGTGACGATCCGGTCGCCGGGCGCGTAGATGTAGACCTCGGTGACCTTGGACCCGGTGTTGTGAACCGCCAGCGTGACGTGCCCGGCCGGGAACTCGGTGCGCGACACCTTGCACTCGGTGTCGCTCGCCGTCACCTGAATCGCGTCCGAGCCGCCGCCCCCGCCGTCCTTGTCGGCGCAGGCGGAAACGCTGACGAGGGCCACGGCGGCGGTGACGGCCACCGCCGCGCCATGGGGGAGACGGATGGCTCTCATGGTCGGCTCCAAGTGGGTCGTGTCGGTCGCTGAGCCGTGCTCGCTCAAACTAAGGCCGACCTAATTTAACTTAGCCTTGCCTAACCTCAACAGGCGCCCCCCGGAATGCGACCCGAGCGTGACCTGCGAAGATCGTCTCTGTGGGGGGATCCGCGAGCGTCGGCGGCCGCGCCCGTCCCGGCCGGCGCGGGCCGAGGGCACGGCGGACCGCGGTCAGAGATCGGCGAGCAGGCGCTCGATGAACGCGGGGGTCTCCCCGGGCACGCACGCCTGAGCGCACAGCGTGTCCATGGTGCGGCCGTACAGGTCCAGGTCGCTGCGCCGGTCCAGGTACGCCGCGCTGTCGAGCTGCTCCACGTACACGACGTCGGGCAGGTCGGGCTCCTGGAAGCGCAGGATCGTGAACGGGCCGCCGGGCGCGCCGACGCCCCGGTCGAACGGCAGGATCTGCACGGTGACGTTCGGCAGCGCGCTCACCTCCAGCACGCGCCGCAGCTGGCCCCGCAGCACCGCGGCGCCGCCGAGGCGCCGCCGCAGCGCCGCCTCGTCGATCACCGTCCACAGCTTGGGCGCCTCCGGTCGGGTCAGCAGCCGCTGCCGCGTCATCTCCAGCTCCACACGGCGCTCCAGCTCCTGCGTGGAGGCGTGCGGATGACGCAGCCGGGCCACGGCGAAGGCGTAGTCCTCCGTCTGCAGCAAGCCGGGCACGAACTGCGTCGCGTACGTGCGCAGCCGCACCGCGGCCTCCTCCAGGCCGACGTACTGCTCGAACCAGCTCGGCATGATGTCGCCGTACGGCTGCCACCACTGCGGTTCGTTGGCGCGCCGCACCAGCGTCATCAGCCCGGCCCGCTCGTCCTCGTCGACCACCCCGTACATGGTGAGCAGGTCCGCCACGTCGCGCTCCTTGAAGCCGACGCGGCCGAGCTCCAGGCGGCACATCTTCGACACCGACGCGCGGATCGCGTACGCGGCGTCGTCGCGGCTGATGCCGGCCTCCTCGCGCAGCCGGCGCAGCTGGGCGCCGAGCAGCACGCGCCACACCGTCGGGCCGCCGCGGGACGACGCGATCAGGGGACTCACCGGCCGGTGGTCCGCCGTCTGGGCCATGGTCATTCCGCTCCTCGACCCCCGGCCACCTCGCGCGTCCGGCCGGAATCACCGTGAGATTCTCTGTGCGCCGGCCAATCCTAGTGGCCGGCGGCGGAAAGATCATCCGGGGAATGCGCGGGGCCCATTTTGGATCGTTCCGAAAAGGCGGTCGAAGGGTCGCGGCTTCGTTTCGCACCGTGAATTTCCGCTGGTGAATGCGGGTGCGATTCGTGGAAAGCGCGGTGGGCAGACG
>NZ_BCQU01000087.1:0-26947 GCF_001552235.1 Actinomadura rubrobrunea NBRC 15275
CCGCACACGGCCTCGGCCGCCTCCGGCGTGCATCCGTCGGCGTGCACCGACAGGCGGCGCAGCACGGCCCGCTCCGGCTCGGTCAGCAGGTCCCAGCTCCAGTCGATCATCGCCAGGAGGGTCTGCTGGCGGGGCGGGGCGCCGCGGCGGCCGCCGGCCAGCAGCCGGAACCGGTCGTCCAGGCGCGCCACCAGCCCGTCCACGCCGAGCGCCCGCACCCGGGTCGCCGCCAGTTCCAGGGCCAGCGGGATGCCGTCCAGCCGCCGGCACAGCACGGCGACGGCCCCGGCGTTCCGCTCGTCGAGCGCGAAACCGCGCGCGGCGGCGGCCGCGCGGGCCGCGAACAGCCGGACCGCGTCGCACCGCGCCACCTCCCGCGGGTCGGCGTCCCGGGCGGGCACGCGCAGCGGCGGCACGCTCCACACCACCTCGCCGGCCACGGCCAGCGGTTCCCGGCCGGTCGCCAGGACGCGCAGCCCGGGGACGCCGCGCAGCAGCCGGTCGGTCAGCTCGGCGGCCTGCTCGACGACGTGCTCGCAGTTGTCCAGGACGAGCAGCATCCGCCGGGCGCGCAGCGCCGCGACGAGGCGCTCGACGGGCGTGCCGCGCCCCGGCGGGTCGCGGACGTCCAGGGCCGCCATCACCATGTCGGTCAGCGGGCCGAGCGGGTCGCCGGCGGTCGGCGGCGGCTCGTAGGCCGCCAGCTCCACCAGCCAGGCGCCGTCGGGGAACGCGGCCGCGACCCGGTCCGCCACGGCCAGCGCGAGCCGCGTCTTGCCGACGCCGCCGGGCCCGGTCAGCGTGACCAGCCGGTCGCCGCGCAGCCGGGCCTCGATCTCCGCGATGGCCGCGTCCCGCCCGATCAGCTCGGAGACGGGGGCGGGCAGGTTCCCCCGGGGCGGGCCGCCGAGGGACGGGTCCTGCGTCAGGATGGCCCGGTGCAGCGCGACGAGTTCCGGGCCCGGGTCGAGGCCCAGTTCGTCTGCCAGCTGCGCGCGCAGCGACGCGAAGCTCTCCAGCGCCTCGCGCGGCCGCCCCGCCAGGTAGAGGGCGCGCATGTGCAGGGCGCGCAGCCGTTCGCGCAGCGGGTGGGCGGCCACCAGGTCGCCCAGCTCGGCGGCCGTCGCGGCGTGCTCGCCCAGCGCCAGGCGCGCTTCGGCGTGGTCCTCCAGCGCGGCGAGCCGCAGGTCCTCCAGCCTGGTGATCGTCGGCTGGGCGAACGGCTCGTCGGCGAAGTCGGCGAGCGCGGGGCCGCGCCACAGCGCCAGCGCGTCGCGCAGCAGCTCCGCCCGGGCGGCGGGGTCGTCGGTGCGCCGCGCCCGCGCGAGCATGTCGGTGAACCGCACGGCGTCCAGGCCGTCCGCGCCGATGTGCAGGACGTATCCGGCGGGCCGCGTCTCGACCAGGGCCCGGCCGCCGGGCTGGGCGTCCTCCAGCACCCGCCGCAACTGGGACACCTTGGCCGACAGCGCGAGCGCCGGGTTGCCCGGCGGGCGCGCGCCCCACAGGTCGTCGATGAGGCGGTCGGCGGGCACCGGGCGGCCCTCGTGCACGAGCAGGTCGGCCAGGAGCGCGCGGACCTTCCGGCCGGGCACCGCGACCGGCGAGCCGTCGTCGGTCCACACCGCCACGGGCCCCAGCACCCCGAACCGCATGAGCGGCACGATAACCGCTCCGACCAGCCGAAGACAGACCGTAAAGATCCCGTAAACGCCTCCGGGCACCCTCGTCTCGTCACGCAACGGGGACCACGGGGGGCGGAGATGTCGGACAGGCCGCGGCCGTCGTCATCCGCGCGCCGAGCACCCCTACCCGACGGAACCGCACGGAGGAGAGCACATGGGCAACATCGTCGCGCTGAGCTACGTCTCGCTGGACGGCGTCGCGGAGCGTCCGGACCAGTGGACGATGGAGTACTTCGTCCCCGAGCACGCCACGTTCGCCCACGGCCAGCTGTTCGCCAGCGACGCGCTGCTGCTGGGCCGCGTCACCTACGAGGGCTTCGCCGCCTCGTGGCCGAACATGGAGGAGCAGACCGGGGAGTTCGGCGTCCGCATGAACACCCTGCCCAAGTACGTCGTCTCCACCACCCTGGAGAAGGCCGAGTGGAACAACTCGACCGTCATCCGGGAGAACGTCCGCGAGGAGATCGCCGCCCTGAAGAAGCGGTACGACAAGGACATCCTGGTCTACGGGAGCATGGGACTGGTCGACTCGCTCATCGAGTACGGCCTGCTGGACGAGTTGAAGCTGTGGCTGCACCCGGTCGTGGTCGGCTCGGGCAAGAAGATGTTCCGCGACGGGGCCCCGCTGTCGAAGTGGACGCTGGCCGGCACGACCGTCATGGCGTCGTCCGGCACCATCGTCCTGGACTACCGCCCGGCCGCCGCCGGGTGACACCCGCGGGGAGCGGAACGGCGGCCCCGGCCCGGGCCGCCTCCGCCGGGGTCACGCCTCGCCGCGCACCATGGCGATCAGGCGGTCCAGGACGCGCGCGTCGGCGGACAGGCCGTTGTGGGCGTACTCGTTGGTCACCCACGTCCGCAGGCCCGCGATGCGGTCGGCGGTCTGCAGCGAGTGGTCGCGGTCCACGTACATGTCGTCGTAGTACACGGCGGCGGCCACCGGCACCGCATTGGCGGCCAGCCGGTCCACGTCGTACAGGTCCGGCCAGTCCTCGTATGCGGCGAGCAGTTCGGCGCACTCGCGCAGAGGCCGCAGCGCCGGGTCCTCCTCGAAGAACCACGGGTAGATCATCTCCCCGACGAAGCGCACCGGCCCGTCGCCGTCCAACGCGAACTGCGGGAACTCGTCGCGTACCCGGTGTGCCGACCACCGGGAGGCGGTCCCTTGGCAGTAGCACGCCTCGTGCAGCAGCGCGTAGATGGGGCGGGCGGCGTACGACACGGCCGCGTCCACCGCGCGCAGGAAGGCGTCGGACAGCTCGTCGCGCCCGATGAACGCCTCTTCCAGCAGGTAGTGCAGGTTGTGGAACTGCACGGACGAGCCGAGGCCGATGCCGAGCGTCTGGAACCGGCGGGCCGTCAGGCGTTCCCCGCCGGGCAGCCGCACGTCGCGCTCGCGCAGATGCCGCACGATGCGGCGCACGATCTCCTGATCGTCGGGATAGCGCGCGAAGTACCGCTCGTTGGCGGCCAGCACGCGCGGATAGGCGGCGCGGTAGACCTCGTCCGGTCCGGCCGTGAGGCTCGGCAGCCCGCCGGTGATGAACGCCTCGCGCAGGCCCTCCGGCGCCAGCGACAGGTACGTGACCGCGCAGAAGCCTCCGAAGCTCTGGCCGAGCACGCTCCACGGCCGGTCTCCGATGAGCCGGCGGCGCAGCAGCTCGGCGTCCCGGACGATGGAGTCGGCGCGGAAGTGCCGCAGGTACGCGGCAGCCTCGGCCGGGTCCGCCGGGAGCGTCTGCCGGTTGGCGGGAGTGCTGCGTCCCGTGCCGCGCTGGTCGAGCAGCAGCACCCGGTACTCGCGCAGGGCGCGGTCCAGCCACGCCCCCGGGTCCGCACCGGGCCGGATCGCCTTGTGGCCCGGCCCGCCTTGGAGGAACAGCAGCCACGGCAGGTCGCTGTCCTCCTTGCCCGGCGCCACCACTTCCCGCGCGTAGACCTCGATGGCGGGTCCGGCCGGGTCGGCGTGGTCCAGCGGCACTTCCAGCACGTGGTCTTTGCAGACGAGCCCAGGACGACGAAACGCAGACTGCATGCCCCCACTATGTCGCTTGCGGCGGGCGCCCGGGTCACCGGACGGAGGCGACCCGCGGTCCGGGCGGCCGGTTCGCTTCCCCGCCCGGACCGCGCGCCGGCGGACCAGCGGCCGCGCCTCGTCGTCGGCGCCGCGCTCCTGAGGGCGCGACGGGTCAGCAGTTGCCGGTGGCGGGCTTGCCCTCGAAGCGGTCCGCCAGGAAGCGGGTGACGTCCCCGGCGGCGAGCCAGTCGGTGGTCAGGTGCTCACCCACGTACGTGGCCTTCCACGTTGTGGTGATGCCCGCCGCGCAGTAGGCGGCGCGGGTCGCGTCCTCGGTCTCGGTCGGGATGATCTCCTCCAGGAGTCCGCGGTACTGGAACACCGGGAAGCCGATCTTGTACCGGGCGTTCGACGCGGGCGTGCCGATGTCCACGCCGAGCCTGCTGCGGTCGGCGAGCTCGCCCCAGGTGCCGTCCGGGCCGCGCAGCTGCCAGATCTGGTCGAGGGTCAGCTTGTCCTTGGTGAAGTTCTCCACGCGGGCGCCGAGGAACCGTCCCAGCGTCCCGTACAGGCAGAGCTTCTTCGCGTCCGCCACCGCCTTGCGGCCCACGTCGTTCAAGAGCTCGTCGAACGGCATGTCCGGGTAGGCGGCGTTGTGCCCGATCAGCGCGTCCGCGGCGAACCCGGCGAACAGGCCGCCGTTGAGGCCCGCGGCCGTCACCTTCAGATCGCCGGGAACGCCCCCGGCCGCGGCGCCCGCCACGTCCAGCTCGGGCGCGTAGGAGGCGGCGAGCTGCGCGGCCCACAGGGCGGCCTGGCCGCCTTCGGAGTATCCGGCGATGCCGACCTTGCCGTCAGGCCGCAGGGAGCCGCCGGGGATCTGCCGGGACGTGCGCGCGATGTCGAGGACGGCTTGGCCCGCCTCTCGTCCCACCATGTACGTGTGGACCCGGCCGTCGATGTAGCCCTGTCCGTCGGTCGCGGCCACGGCGAAACCGGCCTTGAGGAATTCGGCGATGTTGGGCGCCTCGTAGTGGTCGACGTAGGCCCCGGTCATCTGCTTGGAGAACGCGCACTGGGGGCCGAGGCCCGCCGTGCCCGGGTGGAAGGCGACGACGGGACGTGACCCGCCTTTGGTCCACGCGGTCTGCGGCACCGCCACGAATCCGGTCGCGACCGTCTTGGCGCCTTTGACATTGGTCGACACGTAGCGCACTTTCCACGCCTTCAGGAAGACGCCGCTCACGCCGGGGAGCTTCACCTCGCGACAGGCCAGCAGATCGCCAGGGGCGCCGTCGACCTGAGCCGGGGCGGCGGCGTAGATGTCGCCCTCCGAAGCGGTGCACAGCGAGGGAGCCGCGGACGCCTGCTGCGCGGTCGCCACCGGAATCGTCAGCGCCGCACCGAGCACGGCCGACGCCACACCAGCACGAAGTCTCATCGCCACTCCAGGGGTGGTGGCCGCCGGCCCCCTCGGCCCCCACTCGACAGGGCCCGGCGGCGTTGGACAGCGTTCGGTGACGACTGTCGCTCCGCAGTCCCCGCAGGTGTATGAGCTGGCGCCACACGCCCGGAGCCGTCGTTAGCAACTCATTGACAAATCGTCCAGTAAACCGCCGCATTTCGGCAGGCCACCGGGGGCGGCGCCCGCGGAACGGTCCGCGCGCTCTGCCCGCCTCCTTCGAGCCGGTCCGGTAGGCGTACCGTGGTGCCGGCCGAGCATCGTCTCGTAGGAGAGGTCGCCAAGTGATCGATGCCTCCGACGTGCGGGCCGCCGCGGCGCGCATCTCCGGTCGGATCCGCAGGACGCCGGTGCTGGAGACGCGGCCCTTCGCCGACGGCGCCCGCACGTGGCTGAAGCTGGAGCAGATCCAGCACACCGGCTCCTTCAAGGCGCGCGGAGCGTTCAACCGCCTGCTGTCGGCGGCCGAGGCCGGGGCGCTGCCCGACGCGGGCGTGGTCGCGGCGTCCGGGGGCAACGCCGGGCTCGCCGTGGCGTACGCCGCCGCCGAGCTGGGCGTCGCGGCGGAGATCTACGTGCCCGAGACCGCCCCGGCGGTCAAGGTGGCCGGGCTGCGCGCGCTCGGCGCCGAGGTCGTGCAGGTCGGCGCCAAATACGCGGACGCGTACGAGGCCGCCGCCAAGCGCTGCGCCGACACGGGGGCGCTGTTCTGCCACGCCTACGACCAGCCCGAGATCTGCGCCGGCCAGGGCACGCTCGGACTCGAACTGCTCGAACAGACCTCGGGAGAGGTCGACACGATCGTGGCGGCCGTCGGCGGCGGCGGGCTGATGGCGGGCATCGCCGCCGCCGTCGAAGGGCGCGTCCGCGTCGTGGGCGCGGAACCCGAGGGCATTCCGACGCTGCACCGGGCCCTGCGGGCCGGCGCGCCCGTCGACGTGGAGGTGTCCGGCGTCGCGGCCGACGCGCTCGGCGCCACCCGGCTCGGACAGATCGCCTTCGACGTCGCGGTGCGCACCGGGGTGCGGTCCGTCCTGGTGCCGGACGAGGCGATCACGGCGGCGCGGCGGTGGCTGTGGGAGCGGTACCGGCTGCTCGTCGAGCACGCCGCCGCCACGGCCGTCGCCGCGGTGCGCACCGGCGCCTACCGGCCCGCCCCCGGCGAGCGGGTCGCCGTCGTCCTGTGCGGCGGCAACACCGACCCCGCGTCACTTTAAAGTGACCGGAATAGTTCATTAAAGTGACCGCATGGCGGATTCCTACGTCGTGACGGGAGGCGGCCGCGGCATCGGCCGGGCCGTGGTGGAGCGGCTGCTGGCCGACGGCGCCCACGTGGTCGCGATCGAACTGGACGAGACGGCGCTGGACTGGACGCGGCGCCATCCCGCCGCGGCGCGCGTGCACGCGGTGACGGGCGACGCCGGGGACGAGGCCGTGGCCGCGCGCGCCGCGGACCTGGCCGAGAAGGCGGGCAGGCTCGCCGGCTGGGTCAACAACGCCGCCGTCTTCCGGGACGCCTCACTGCACTCCGCGTCCCCCCGGGAGGTCATGGACCTCATCGCCGTCAACGTGGGCGCGCCCCTGACCGGATGCGCCACGGCCGTACGGCGTTTCCTTGCGGCCGGGACGGGCGGCGCCATCGTCAACGTCACCTCGCACCAGGCCCGTCAGGCGGTGCCGGGATGCACGCCGTACGTGACCGCCAAGGCGGCGATCGAAGGACTGACGCGCGCGCTCGCCGTCGAGTACGGCCCGCGCGGCATCCGCGTGAACGCCGTGGCGCCGGGCTCGGTGCGCACCGAACGCTACGACGAGTTCCTCGCCCGGCAGGGTCCCGAGGGGGCGGCGCACATCGAAGCGGAGATGGCGCGCCTGCACCCCCTCGGACGCGTCGCCCGCGCCGAAGAGGTCGCCGCCACGATCGTCCACCTGCTGTCGGACGAGGCCAGCTTCATCAACGGCGCGACCATTCCCGTCGACGGGGGCCGCTCCGTGCTGGCGCACGACCCTGAGGCGTACGAGCCGCCCTCCTGACGCAGGGCCTTCCCGACAACGGGCCTGCCTGGCTCAGGCCCGGGGGCGTGCCTTGGCTCAGGGGCGGGGCGCCTGCAGCTGCAGGGGCGTCACCCGCACGGGCCGCTGCGCCATCTGGGCGGTGGCCGTCGGCTCCTGCGCGCCGCACAGCGCCTCGACCGCGTGCGCGGCCAGGGCGTTGTCGATCGGGTGCGGGATCGGGCGGCCTTCGCCGTTCAGCTCCTGGTACTTGGTCAGGTTGAAGCCGAACGCGACCTGGCGGCCGCCGCCTTCGCTGCTCAGCACCTGCGTCCCGGCGCCCCACACCGCGCCGTCGTGGCCCCAGAACGTGCCGCACGGCAGGTCCAGCGCGTAGAGCCCGAGGCCGTAGGACATCACGACGTTGCCGTCGGCGTCCCGGACGGGGACGGTGCGGCGCATCTCCTCCAGCGCGGCCGGTCCGATGATCTTGCCGGTGAACAGGGCGCGGTAGAAGGCGTTGAGGTCGTCCATGGTGGACACCAGAGCGCCGGCCGTGCCCGCCCAGGACATGTCGTAGAAGCTGTAGTCGCGCGGCGTCGGGATGAACCCGTACAGCGCCTCGTACATGCGCGAGTGGGCGCCGCGGAGCGCCGGGCCGTCGGGGAAGTAGGTGTGCTTGAGGCCCGCCCGGCGGATCACCTCGCGGGTGATGTACGTCTCCGCCTTCGTCCCGGTCACCTTCTCCAGAAGGCGTCCCAGGACGATGTAGTTGGTGTTGGAGTACGACCACTGGGCTCCCGGGTCGCCGGTGGGCGGCGCCTCCAGCCCCCATTCGATGAGCCGTCGGGGCTTCAGCTTGCGGAGCCGGTATTCGTCCAGGCTGTCGGCGGACGGTTCCTGCAGTGACGGAAACGCCGAGGCGATGTAGTCGGCGATGCCGCTGGTGTGGTTGAGCAGCATCCGCACCGTTATCCGCCTGCCGCGCTCACCCGACACGTCACCGGGCAAGTAATCGCCGATAGGGGCGTCCAGCCGGATGCGGCCCCGCTCCACTTGTTGCAGAACGGCCGCGGCGACGAACGTCTTGGTGATGCTGCCGACCCGGTGCTCCATGTCCGGACGGACGGGCCGGCCGGTGCGCACGTCCGCCACCCCGGACGCGCCCTTCCACGTGCGGTCGCCGTCCCGGACCGACGAGTACAGCCCGGGCATCCCGGCGGCGTGCGTGGCGTCCAGCGTGGCCCGCAGCTTGGCCGCGTCCAGGCCCGCGGGGGCCGCGGAAGGCGCGAGCGGCGCGGTGCGGGCCTGCGCGGGCCCCGGCACGAGCGCGGCCAGGAGGGCCAGGGCCGCGGCTCCCGCGCTCGCCAGCCGTCCCAGCCGCCTGAACCGCCTCGCCGCCATTTCCGCCTCTCTTCACTTGATCGCGGATATCCGAGTCTTCTAGGCCGCGCGCGAGATGTCATCCGATTTCAGTGTGAGATCGACATCTTTCCTGGGCCTCATCAATCTGTACGGCAGGACAGGGCCGACAAGACGAACCGGCGGCTATATGTGACCTACGACATCGCGAACACTCGGAGGGCGGACGAACCCACGGCCTGCGTCGTCAACGGCCGACCAGCGAAGACCGGACGGCACAGCCCGTACGGCACTCGAAGGGGGCGCCGCGCGGGCTGAGACCGGCGCGGGCGGCCCGGCGATCGCCGAAGGCCGGCCGGGGCCGGATCAGGCGGCCGAGGGAGACGCCGCTCGCGACCGGTTCCTCCAGCCGAACCAGGCGGCGGAGAGCGCGGCCAGTCCCCCCGCGACCGCCGAGATGGCGAAGCTGGTCTGGTAGGCGTGCCCCGTAGGGACGCCGGTGCCGCCGACCGTCTCGGACGCGAGGATCGCCGCGGCGACCGAGCCGGCCGCCACCATGGTCGCCGCGGACGTCGTGCGCACGAGCCCGCCCGCCAGCGGAGAGACGAGGAGCATCAGCACGGTCGTCGGGAGCAGGTACACGCCGGCCATCAGCACGGACGCCCCGAAGCCGCACCCCGCCGCCGGAGGAGAAGGCTGGGTACGTCTCTCCCGTCGACGACCGCTCGGGCAAAAAATGAGCGGAGACTCGGAATAGTTCGGATGACCTTGGAGTTGCACTGTGACGCGTGCAAGATCCGATTTGTCGGGTAGCACCTTGTCACTGCGCGTGTTCTAGGAGGTCATCGTGCACAGCAGCATTCCCAGGCCGCGCCCGAACCGCTCCCGAAAGCACATCAAGTCGACCTCGCTACGCGCGCTCGCGGTCGCGGCGCGGCTCGAACGGCATCACGAGAAGGAGGCGCCGCCGGGCGTGGAGCGCCGGGCGGAGCGCCGGCGGTCCGAGCCGACGACCGAAACCGCCTGACGCGAACCGGACTGGAGCCTCCGCGGCGGTGCGCGAGCACCGTCTCGGAGGCTCGTGCATTCACGGGGGGGACGCTCGCCACGGAGACGGGCCCGCGCCGCCCGGCCCGCCCGACGGCGGGCGCGCCCCGTAGCGGCGCATGCACGTCATACCGGGCCGCACGGTGATATCTCCGCCTTCGGCACCGCATGCCGCGCTCGACACATAGTCTGACTAGGCACGTGTCCGATGCGACGGAGAGAGAGTGGTGTGACGGACCAGACGATGCCGGATGCCCGGCCGCTGCGCCCGGGCGATCCGACCCGGCTGGGCGCGTACGAGATCGTCGGGCGGCTCGGCGAGGGCGGGCAGGGCTCGGTCTTCCTCGGCCGCCGGGTCGGCGGCACCGATCCCGTCGCCGTCAAGCTGCTGCACGCGGGCCAGGCCGTGGACGAGGCGGCGCGGGCCCGGTTCGTCCGGGAGCTGGAGGTGGCCAAGCGGGTCGCGCGGTTCTGCACCGCGCAGGTCCTGGACGCCGACGTCGACGGCGACCGGCCGTACATCGTCAGCGAGTACGTGCCGGGACGGTCCCTGTTCCGCCTGGTCCAGAAGGAGGGCCCGCGCACCGGGGGCGCGCTGGAGCGGCTGGCCGTCGGCACGCTGACCGCGCTCATCGCCATCCACCAGGCCGGCATCGTCCACCGCGACTTCAAGCCGCACAACGTCATGATGGGCCCGGACGGGCCCCGCGTGATCGACTTCGGGGTGGCCCGCGCGCTGGACGCGGCGGGCGAGACGCAGAACGTCGGCACCCCCGCCTACATGTCGCCGGAGCACTTCACCGGGGCCGAGGTGGGCCCGGCCTCGGACATGTTCGCCTGGGGCAGCACGATGGTGTTCGCCGCCAACGGCCGTCCCGCCTTCGGCAACGACGAGATGGCGGCGGTGATGCACCGGATCCTCACCGGCGAGCCGGACCTGGGGGCGTTGCCGAGCCCGTTGCGGGAGGTGGTCGCCGACTGCCTGGCCAAGGACCCGCGGCAGCGGCCGACGGCCCGGCAGGCTCAAGAGCGCCTCGTGGGGGCGGCCGCGTCCGGGGCCCCGGCCGCCGCGCCTGCGGCCGCGACGCCCGCCGCGCCGCCTCCCGCGCCGTGGGTACCGCAGGACGGTCCGCTCAGGGAGAACACGTCGCCCGAGACCAACCCGCAGACCCAGCCTCAGACGACTCCTCAAACGACTCCTCAAACGGCTCCGCAGGCGACTCCTCAAACGACGCCGCATCCGCTGCCTTTCGCGGCCCCGCCTTCGCCGCCGGGCGGGGGTGCGCTGAAGCCGTCGAAGGCGAGGCGCCTGGCTCCCCTGGCCGCGGCCGCCGCGGTCGCCGCCGTGGTGGGAGGGGGCTCGGTGTGGGCGGCGACCCGCGCAGGCGGCGACGATCCCGGCAAGGAACAGGCAGCCGCCGTCGGTCAGCAGGGAGGGCCGTCGTCCCCGAATGACGCCGCGGGTTTCGGCAACGGCACCGATGCCTCCGGCCGACGTTCCGGCGCCGCGTCGAGGTCGCCGCAGCGCAAGGCGGCGGACGGGCGGAACGGCCGAACCGGCGACAGGCGAGGAGGACAGACACGTCCCGGCGGCGGGGAGCCCACCGGCGGCGGCCAGAGCGGGCCGGGCAGGACCAAGGAGCCGCCCAACAAGTACACCCCGCAGCAGGTCTGCAACTCCGGGCCGCACGGCGGGGGCTACTACGTGCAGCGCTCGCTCGCCGTCCCAGGGGGAACGGCGTACCTGCTCTACAACAGTTCGGGGTACAACTGCGCCGTCATGATGAAGACGCGCAACGTGGGCACGCGTTCCCCGGCGTCGGTGTGGATCCAGCGGAAGGGCGGCGGGCAGGTGACCGACAGCGGGTCGTACGCCTGGTATGCGGGGCCCGTGTACGTGTCGGCACCGGGCGTGTGCGTGCGTTTCGGAAGCGGCTCCACGGCCGCCCCGTACGGGAACTGCGGGTGAGGTTCGGCGTCGCCGAGTCGACCGTACGACGGGCCCCGTGAGACAGCTGCAAGATCACGTCAGCGGGGAGGACGTGATCTTGCAGCTGCCCCCGTGCGGGTCCGCGAGCGGGTCGCGGGCGTTCAGTTCCGGGCGGCGATCAGATGGTCGAACTCGCCCTCCTTGGCGCCGAGGATCAGCGCCTCGATCTCAGGACGCGTGTAGATGAGCGCGGGCCCCTCCGGATGGCGGGAGTTGCGCATGGCCACCCGCCCGCCGGGAAGTTCCGCGATCTCCACGCAGTTGCCCTGCGAGTTGCTCCGCCGTGCCTTCTGCCACCGCGCTCCGTGGAGCTTGGCGGCGGACATGCCGTTGTACGCGGCGGGGACGCAGGAAGTGGTCGATGAACTCTTGCCGTTGTCGGTCTGGAGCATCATGTCTCTCTGAGAAGGTCACCGAGTAGCTCGACGGTGCGTTCCGGGGTCGCACTGTCGACACACAGGCGTTCCATGGCCTGCAGATACGTGTCGACGTCGTCGCGCTTGTCCAGATACATCGCGCCGGTGAGGTTCTCCACGTAAACCACGTCCGGCAGGTCCTGCTCGGGGAAGCGCAGGATGGTGAAGGCCCCGCCCTCGGCGGCGTGCCCGCCGAACCGGAACGGCATGATCTGGATGGTGACGTTGGGCAGCTTCGACATCTCGATGAGATGCTCGAACTGGCCCCGCATCACCTCGGGCCCGCCGATGGGCCGGCGCAGCGCCGCCTCGTCCAGCACCGCCCACAGCCGTGGCGCGTTGGGGCCGGTGAGGCGTTCCTGGCGCTGCATCCGCAGTTCGACGCGCTGGTCGATCTCGTGCTCGGGGGCGCCGGCGTTGCCTTGGCGGATGACCGCCCGCGCGTACCCCTCCGTCTGCAGCAGCCCGGGGACGAACTGCAGCTCGTAGGTCCGGATCAGGGTCGCCGACTCCTCCAGGCCCACGTAGGTCTGGAACCAGCTGGGGAGCACGTCGTTGTAGCGGTGCCACCATCCCGGGGTGTTGGCCTCCCGCGCAAGCTGCACCAGCGCCTCCCGCTCGGTGGGGTCGGTGACGCCGTACAGCGTGAGCAGGTCTTCCACGTCGCGCTCTTTGAAGCTGACCCGCCCGAGCTCCAGTCGGCTGATCTTGGACTCGGACGCGCGGATGACATAGCCGGCCTCCTGGCGGCTCACGCCCTTCGCCTCGCGCAGGCGACGCAGCTGTGAGCCGAGCAGGATCCGGCGCACCGTGGATCCGGCACCCGGCGTCTCTGGAGTCACGCCCAACCTCCCGGCTACATGGCGGACAGCGTTTCCGGCAGAGCCGGAAAATGAACTTAGTGTGCCACTGGGGTCAGTGTCCTGCCGCTACCTCCCAATCCCGCCGCGTGGCGGCGTCTCGTCGAGCTCGCCCGTTCAGATGCACGTGCATTGGGCCTTGCATTAGCACGCTACGATGCGCAGGATAACGCACGAGACTTCCGAGCCACGGCTGCACAACGAGATCACTCTGCGGGGTCCGGGGAATGACGTCACGCCACGCGCACGACGACACACGATGGGGAACCGCCCCCCTCGTGGAGTCGGCGGGCACACAGGACGATGCCGTGCAGTCGACGCCCGTCCCCGAATCCTTGGACCTGCCCCCGTACCTGGACGAAGCCCTGCGCGTGCTGGTCTCCCCCACGGGCCGTGCGCTCTCTTTCACCGTCCTCCCCGAACCGGAGTCCGTCACCGAGGCGCGCCATTTCGCCCTCTGCCACCTCGACGAATGGGGGATGGCGTCTCTCTGCGACGACGTAGGTCTCGTGGTCTCGGAACTGGTCACCAACGCGTTGCGGCACAGCGGCGGCGCCGCTTCCCACGGGTCGGCCCAGCCGGGCCCCACCGCTTATCGCGGCACGCCGACCTTCCCGGGCACGGCCGGTTATCGCGACGTCACCGGATGCCGCGACGCCATGGCGTACCGCCCGTCCCCCTATACAGACTCGTCCCCCTATACAGAGGGGTATGGCGCGGCCGCTCCTGAAAGCGCCTGCCACGGAGCGGCTTACCGCCCCCACGGAGCGGCTTACCGCCCCTCGCTCGACCCGCTGGGGTCCGCCCCCATGGACATCCGGCTGCGGCTGCTTTACCAGGGCTCCTGGCTGCTGTGTGGAATCATGGACGCCAGTCCCGCAGCCCCCCGCCGCAAGGAGCCGGACTTCATCGCCGAGACCGGCCGAGGTCTCCACATCGTCGAATCGTTCAGCGACCGATGGGGGTGGCGGGCCCTGCCCGGGGGCAAGGTCGTCTGGGCGTTGTTCCGCCGTCCCTGAGCCGCACCGGACCGGCCGCCCGGCCCCGAGCCCGCGGCAGTTCGGCGCGGTGGGCGCCTGGGATACCCGCGTGCGCGCGGGGTATAGGGCCCATCTCACAGCTGACAGGGAGAACGCGGTGCAATTCTCCGTCGACCACCGGGTCGAGAAGGACCTCACCATCGTCACGATCCGCGGGGAGATCGACGTCTTCACCAGCCCCCGGCTGCGCGAGACGCTGCTCGACATCATCGACGAGGGCCGCCTGCACCTGATCATCGATCTCGGCGAGGTCACCTTCCTGGACTCCACCGGCCTCGGCGTGCTGGTCGGCATCTACCACCGGCTGCGCGGCCGGGACGGCTCGATGGCGTTCGTGGGCGTCAACGACCGGGTCCGCCGCGTCTTCCACATCACCCAGCTGACCAAGATCTTCGTCCTGCACCGCACCCTGGACGAGGCGATCGCGGCGCACGAGTCGGCCGCGGCGGCGCAGCGCACCGACGGAAGCACCGGCCGGACCGACCCGAAGCGCACCGCCTGACCCTCCCGCCGCGGCTCTGCCAGCACGACTCCGGCACCACCCTTTCCGCCCCGGTTTCCCGGCTCCTCGGCGCCGTCGCGACGGCCCGTCCGAAGCCGCGTGCGCCCCCGTGGCCGGACCCGCCTCCACGGGGCGTGCGACCCGGTACGGTGAACACAGATCAAGCCCGCCGCCCTGGCCAGTGCCGCCGACGCGCGCGGTGCTGTCGCCGACGACAGATCCATCGACCGGACGGGAGCGCTCCGTGGCAGAACAGCCGCTGCATGAGCACACGCTCGGCAATGGCCTGCGCGTGGTGGTCTGCGAGGACCACGTCGTGCCGCTGGCCGCCGTGAACATCTGGTACGGGGTGGGCTCGCGGCACGAACGCGCCGGACGCACCGGCCTGGCGCACCTCTTCGAGCATCTGATGTTCCAGGGGTCGGCCAACGTCGCCGAAGGCGAGCACGCCGCGCTCCTGGAGAGCGCCGGGGCCACGTTCAACGCCAGCACGTCGTTCGAGCGCACCAATTATTACGAGACCGTCCCCGTCAGCCACCTGGAACTGGCGCTGTGGCTGGAGGCCGACCGCATGGGGACGCTGCCCGCCGCGCTCACCCAGGCCAACCTCGACAACCAGCGCGACGTGGTGAAGAACGAACGCCGCCAGCGCTACGACAACCAGCCCTACGGGACCGCCTTCGAGCGCCTGTGCAGACTGACGTTCCCCGAAGGCCACCCGTACGCGCATACCCCCATCGGGTCGATGGAGGACCTCGACGCGACCCGGTTGGAGGACTGCATCGATTTCTTCGCCACCTGGTACGCGCCCGGGAACGCGGTGCTGTCCATCGTCGGCGACGTCGACCCGGAGGCGACCCTGGCCGCGGTGGAGCGCTACTTCGGCGGCATCCCCGCCGGTCCGCAGACGCCGCCCGCCCGCCCCGGCGACCTCGGCCCCCTCACCGAGATCAAGGCCGAGAAGGTGGACGAGGAGGTGCCCTCTCCCGCCTACTTCGCCATGTTCACCCTGCCGTCCGACGGCGGCGACGACATCGAGGCTGCCGAGCTCGCCGTGGACATCCTCGGCGGCGGCTCCGGATCGCGCCTCTACGACCGGATGGTGCGGCGCGACCAGATCGCCACGGAGGTGTGGGCCGGGGTGACGCGGCTGGCGTCGGGCCCCTCCCTGGCCCTGGTGGAGGCCATCGGCCCGGACACCGACCGGATCGCCGAGGTGCTGGACGAGGAGCTGGCCCGCTTCGCCGAGGAGGGCCCGGACGCCGACGAGACCGCCCGGGCCACCGCGCAGGCCGAGCGCGGCTTCCTGGAGCAGACCGAGACGGTGACGGGGCTCGCCAACGCGCTGTCGCAGAACGCCACCCAGTTCGGCGACCCGGCGCGCGTGTTCACCGCGCCCGAGCGCGCCGCGTCCGTCACCGCCGACCAGATCACCGCCATGGCGCGGCGCTGGCTGGCGCCGGGCGCCCGGACCGTCCTGACGTACGGAGGTGCCTCTTGACCGAGTCCGCCGCGAACACGGCCGGGGCCGCCGGCACGGGTATCGCGCTGCAGCCGCGCCCCGTCCCGGGGCCCGTCCCGGCGTGGGCGTTCCCGGCCGGCGCGGAAGGACGCGTCCCGGACGGCCCCGCCACGCTCCGCTGCGACCTTCCCGGGCGGCGCCTCGCGGCGGTCCGCCTCGTCCTGCAGGCGGGCGCGGGCCGGGAGAAGGACGGTGCGGACGGCGTCGCCACGCTCACGGCGCGCGCGCTGCTGGAGGGCACCGAGCCGGGAGGCGGCACCGCGCTGACCGCCGCGTTCGAACGGCTCGGCGCGAGCCTGTTCGCCTCCGCCGACCTGACCGCGCTGCGCATCGCCCTGGACGTTCCGGTGACCCGGCTCGTCCCGGCCCTGGAACTGCTGTCGTCGGTGATCCGCCGTCCCGCGCTGGCCGACGCGGACGTCAAGCGGCTCGTCCGCGAACGCCTGGAGGAGATCGCCCAGGAGGACGCCGACCCCGGCAGCCGCGCCATGCGGGAGCTGCGGGCGGTGATGTTCCCCGCCGAGGCGCGCGCGTCCCGGCCGACCGGCGGCACCCCCGCCACGGTGGAGGCGATCGGCGGCGCCGACGTCCGGGCGTTCTACGGCTCCGTAGTGCCCGCGGAGGCGACCGCGGTCGTCGCCGGGGACCTGTCCGGGGTCGACGCCGACGCGGCGCTCACGGCGGCGCTGGAGGGCTGGAGCGCCTCGGGCGAGCCGCTGCCCGCCGCCGACACGATCATGCCGACGGCCGGTCCGCGGATCGTCATCGTCGACCGCCCCGGCTCCGTGCAGACGTACCTGAGCATCGGGCACCCCGTGCCGTCCCGGGCGCACGCCGACTGGCCGCTGCTGACGGTGGCCGGGCACGTGCTCGGCGGGGGGCTGACGTCGCGGCTGAACGCGGTGCTGCGCGAGGAGAAGGGCTACACCTACGGCGTGCGCGCCGGGCTGCTGCGGCTGCGCTACTGCGGCCTGTTCATCACCCAGGGCGCCGTGCACACCGAGGTGACGGCGGACGCGGTGAAGGACGCGCTCGCCGAGCTGCGCGGCATCGCCGAGCGGGGCGTCAGCGAGGAGGAGTGCGCCTCGTCCGTGCGCGCGCTCGCCGACCGGGCCCCCGCCGAGTACGAGACGGCACGGGCGGTGGCCGCGGAGCTGGCCGACGCCTGCGCCGGCGGCCTGGGGCCCGACTACCCGAGGCGCTACCTGGACGCGGTGCGCGCCGCCACTCCGGACGATGTGACGCGCGCCTACACCGAGCACGTCGCCCCGGAGGCGCTGACCGTCGTCGCGGTCGGCGACGCCGCGCAGATCCGCGGACCGCTGGAGGACCTCGGGTACGCGCCCGTCACCGTCACCGCCAAGGAGACCGCCAAGGAGAACGCCGACGGCTGACCATCGCCGCGCGGGGACGGTCGCCTGTCTTCCGTCCCGAATGTTCCGCTTTTCGGCGCGAACCGATGGCATGGTGGAATTCGACGGAGAGGTGCGGGGAGCGGCCCCACGATCGCGAGAGGGGAATCGGCCAGTGTCCTATGGGCAGATGCCGGGCGGTTACGGGGCCGGCGGCCCCTCGGGCGGGCCCCTGGGCGGCCCTCCGGGCGGTCCCATGAGCGGCCCCTCGGTGGAGACGATCCTGGACCAGCCGCACTGCCGTCCCGGCGGCGCCGTGGCGGGCAAGGTGCACCTGCGCGGCGGCGCCGCCCCGGTGGAGATCCGGCACGTCACCATGGCGCTGATGCCGCGCATGGACAGTGCCTACGGCCGGCCGACCGCCGGCCCCGAGGTGTATCGGGGGGCGCTGACCCGCGCCTTCCGGCTGGAACCCGGGCAGGAGCGGACGCTGTCGTTCTCGATTCCGCTGCCGTACGAGCTGCCGTTCACCACCGTGCTGGGACGGGAGCTCCCCGGCTTCACCATCGGCCTGTGCACCGAGGTCGACGCGGTCGGCCAGCCCGACCCGGGGGACGTGGACCCCATCTCGGTGGAGCCGCTGCAGTCCCAGCAGTGGGTGCTGGCCGCCGTCTCCCGCCTCGGCTTCAAGATCGACAACGTCGCGTTCGAACAGGCCAAGCTGCCCGGCGTCGCCCAGCACCTGCCCTTCTACCAGCAGATCCGGCTCGTGCCGCCGCCCGCCTACCGGGGGCGGATCGGCGAGGTCGGGCTGAGCTTCGTGGCGAGTCCGCGGGAGCTGGCGGTGGTGCTGGCCGCCGATCCGCGGTCGGGCCGTGCCGGCTCCGAGGACGGCCTCGGACGCTTCCGGTTCCCGCATGACGAGGTCGCTCAGATCGACTGGACGGTGAAGATCGGGCAGTGGCTCGACGCCGCCGCGGCCCGGGGACCGGCGCACGGCCCCTCCTCCTACGGGCCGCCGTCCCCGGCCCCGCAACCGGGCCACCACGGCGTGCTGCCGCCCCCAGGGCCCTCCGCCACCGGCCCGCACAGCGCCCCGCCCGGGCACGGCGTCGGCGCCGCGGCCGCCGCCTACGGCAATCCCGGTCCGCAGGGGCAGGGGTTCCCGCCGCCCGCGCCCGGCCCCGGCTCCCCCATGCCCGGGCACACGCCGCCCCATGGGACGCCCCATGGCACCGGCCCGGCTCACCACACTCCGCCCCCGGGGCACACTCCTCCCCCGGCGCACGGCCCGGCGCCGGTGCCCGGCGGTCACCCGAGCGGCCCCCACCCGTACCCCCCGCCGCCCCACCCGGGACCGGCCCCCAACCACTACGCTCCCCCGCCTGGGCCGCACGGCCCGCACCCGCAGCCCCTGCCGCCGCGCTACCACGGCAAGCACCATCCCCACTGGGGCGGCATCGCCGCCGCCGGAGGAGTGGCCGCCGCGGGCGTCGCGGGCGGTATGGCCGCCGGCGCCGCGTTCGACGCGATGGGCAACGCGGTCGGGTCGGCCGCCGCGTACGCGCAGGACGCCGCCGCACAGGCCGCCGCCGGATATGCCGCCGATGTCGCGGCGGAGGCGGCGCGCGGCGCCGCCGGGGAGGTGGCCGGCCAGGTGGCCGGGGAGGTCGCCGGAGGCATCGGCGAGGCCCTGGGCGAACTGCTCGGCGGCCTGTTCGGGTGACCATGCGTCGCCGGCTGGTTAGGGTCGGGAACGCCCGCCCCTTCCGAGGAGCCCGATGACGACGCTGACCGTGGTGCTGCTCTGCCTGGCGATCGCCGGACGCGAGCTCTACCTGGCCTTCGACAAGAGACTCCCGCGCGCGCAGGCCGAACTGCGCCTGCTGCACGGCGAGGTCGCGCGGCTGACCGAGAAGCTGGACGCGGTGCGCGCCGAGGCCGCGGCCCGTCCGCCGGACGCCGCGGCCGCCGCGCCCGCACCGGCCGAGCCCGACGCGGGCGTGGTGCACGAGCTGTTCGACCGGCTCGGCGCCATCGAGGACCGGCTGGACCGGCTCGACCAGGAGCTGACCGCGCTGTCCGGGCGGCTGGACGGGCTGGAGCTCGACCGGGAGGCGCAGCGCGGACTGGCCCGTTCGCTGGACGCGGTGGAGCAGGTCACCGCGGAGCTGCGGCAGGAGATGCTCGACCGGCTCGCCCGCGACGAGGGCGTCGCCCCCGGCCTGCTGCTCAGCGAGGAGGGCGAGGCGGAGGCCCTGCTGGCGGAGGCGTTCGAGCGCCTCGCGGCCGAGCACGGGCTGAAGGTGCGGCTGCGCGAACGGCGCGACGCCGCGGCGGGGAACGGCGCGTACCGCGGCACCGCGTTCCAGCTGTCCGGGCGGCGCCCCGATGCGCTGGCCGAGGAGCTGTTCGCCGACGCGCGCGGCCTGCACGACGCGGGGGACCCGTCGGCGCTCGCCGCGCTGCTGACCGAGCTGGCGCACCTGCGCGGCGGCGGCGTCGCCCGCCTGGGCGCGTTCACCGCCGTCCGCACGCCGAGCGCCCTGATCTGCGGCCTGCTCGCCGACGAGGCGGGCACCGCCGACGAGCCGTGGGAGCTGGCCGCCCGCATCCGCGAGCTGCCCGACGACCGGCGCTGCGACCTGAGCTGGCTGCTGTCGGAGGACTGACGTCAGGGGCGCAGGAAGCGCGGCGCCTGCGCCCCGGTGCGGTCGATGCCGAACGCCAGCAGGCAGCGGGGCGTGCGGGACGCGTCGACGCGCAGGCACAGCCCGAGCCCGAGGCCGGGGTCGACGACCACGACCCGCCGCAGCGCGCCGAGCGCCCGGCGGGCCCGCGCCCGGCTGTCGGGCCGCGCGGGGTCGTGCAGCGCGGCCGCCACGATGCGTCCCGCGTGGCGCCACAGCGCCGCCGAGTCCAAGATGCGGACCCCCGCCGCGGTCAGATCGGCGACGATCACCACGCCGGTGTCGTCGTCCTCACCGGGCGGCGCGGCGGCCAGCGCCCCCTCGCGGGGCCTGCCGGGCCGGGCGCCCGGCGCCATCGGCCCTCCGACGGCCCGGTGGTACCGCAGCGGGTCGAGCGTGTCGATGACGAACGCCCCCGCGTACGGCCACGACGCCCGCGCCCGCTTCTGGGGTCGGACGGTCCGCACGCCCCGGGACCGGTGCGCGCTGAGGTCGAAGACCATCCCCGCGTCGTCCAGCCACACCGGCACGCCGAGCCGCGTGCCGCCCGTCCGGTCGAGGACGTCCGTGATCTCCCACAGGCCGTCGGCCCCGCGATCCAGCCGCGCCGCCAGCCCCAGCCCGGGGAACGCCCCTTCGAGCACGGCCAGCATCGCCTGCCAGGCGCCGCTGCCGACGAACTCGCCGATGAACTCCTCCACCAGCGCTTCACGCCGCTCCGGGGCGGCCATGACGCCGTCCGGCTCCTTCGAGAACGTCACCGGCGGCGGGTCACCATCGATCGTCGCGGCGACGGCGCGGACCTCGCGAGGCTCGTCCTCCACTCTCCCCCTTCCGTCGATCTGGCCCGACTCCGCCGGGCGCGGAGGCTCCGCCGCACCGCCGCTCTCCACGGCGTGATCGGCCGGACGCTCGGCGTTGTGACCGGCCGGCTCCGCCGAGCGCCCCGACCGTTCCGTCACGGGCGCCCAGTCCGCGGATCCGCCGGAGGTCTCCGCCGACACGGCCGAGGACGCATCCGTCGAAGCACCCGCAGCAAGATCAGCCACCTCGCCGGACTGCGACGCACCCGGCTCGGCGCGCTCCGCGCCATGCCCGAACGGCTCTAGCGGAGAAACCGGTCGCTCTCCGGCGGGAACCCAGTCCGCGGACGCTCCAGACGGCCCCGACCACGTCGCCCCGGCACCCGACGTACTCGGCTCGGCGGGAGGACTAGACGTCTCCCCCGCGGCCGCAGATGACGCACCACCAGGCTCAGCCGGCTGCGAGCCGTGACCCGATGGCTCTAGCGGAGGAATCGGTCGCTCACCCGCCCGAACCCAGTCCGCAGAACCGTCAAAGGCCCCAGTGGCCCCATTCGACGACGTGGGCGCGGCACCCGCAGCGAACTCAGCCGCACTACCCGACTGCGCAGGCGCGGGTCCCGACGCCCCCGACACCCCCGGCTCGACACCCGTCCCGGCAGCGGGGCCGGGCATGTGGACAGGGGCAGTGCGATCGGGGGCTTGCCCACGCGCCTGCGGTGGAGGGCCTGCTTGCTCCCATGCTCCGGGTGGTCGGGCGGCGTGGGGTGGCGCGGAGGCGGACGTGCCGGACGCCATGGAGCCCGCGGCCGTCTGGGGCAGGTCGTGGGCACCGGGTGCGGCGGCCGCCGACGGGGTGTCGGTGCGGACGGGGCTCCAGTCGGCGGGCCGCTGTGCGCGGCGGACGAAGCGGCGTCCGGCGACGTGGACGTCGCCCGGGTGGGGGACGGGAGGATCGGGCTCCTCGGGCCCCCCGGGCTCGGGTTCGGGACGCGGGCGGTCGCGCGGGCCGGTTCTCACGTTCCCGATCCTGCGCCGCGGAGATGATCGTCGGCAAGGCGACGGGCGGGACGCGCGATCATGACCATCCGGCCGCTGGGGACGAGGAGCCGAACAGCGCCGCGCACAGGTGCTCCAGCCGGTCGGGGCCGTCGTCCGCCGCGAGCACGGTGAGGACGGGTTCCTCGCCGTCGCCGGTGTCGACCGGGTCCAGGCGCAGCCGCACGGCCACCTCGCGGCGCAGGACGGTCCGCTCGCCGTGGGCGGCGGCCACGTCCTGCAGGCCGACGGAGACGATCTCGGGCAGCTCCACGACCGGCGGGGGCGCGCCGGCGGACAGCGCGGCGAGCCACAGGTCGAGCAGGCGGCGGGCGACGCCGTTGAGGAACCGGCCCCAGGTCTCGACCAGGGGCGGCGGGACGTTCTCGGTCTGCAGCTCCGGCAGGCCGAAGCGGGCCAGGCCCCGGGTGGTGAACCAGAAGCCGTGCCGTCCGGCGGTGTGCGGGAGGAGCATCCAGTCCACGAGGCGGACGGCGCCGTCCGGGTCGGGCAGGGAGCGTTCCAGGAGGTCGGCGGCGAGCACCTGCGGGGTGAAGACGTCCACGACGGGGCGGCCGACCGCTCCGGCGGCGGCGCGGGCCGCCCACTCGTGCGCCGGGGGCCAGCCCGGACGGTAGGAGGCGTGCACGACCAGCAGATGGGACGCGGCCGCCAAGGCGGCCAGGTCGGCGCGGGTGGCGCCGTAGGCGGCCAGGAGCCGGGCGGGCGGCGGGGGGACGTCCTCCGCGGAGCGCAGGTCGAGCGCCATCAGGGGACTGTCGAGCATGCCCAGCACCAGGTCGCGCAGCGGCGGCGCGACGTGCCGGGCGACCCGCTCGCGGACCAGCTCGCGCGGGTCCGCGGTCGGCGCCGGAAGCGCTGCGACGTACGTGGCGCGCAGGGTCTCCGGAACCGGCAGCGTCAGCAGTTCGCCCACCTGACCCCCAAGTCGCCGTGCCCGCCCGCGGCGGACGGGCCGTCGACTACCGATCGCACCACCAACCGGCGTCCGCCAGAATCTGTCGCAACAGCGACAATCTCCTGTCGAGCGCCGGGCGTGTTCGATCTCCAGCGAAGACCGGGTGGGCGGCGCGCACGCCGCGTCCAGGGCTTTGCGGCGAGGAGGGCCCTTCTGCGAGGCGCTCTTAGTCCGCTCGTTCCGGGCGAGTGGCAGGGGTCGCCCCCGCTCGTCTTGACGCGGCCCTATACCCTGGAACGGAACGGAAAGAGCCGCGTACTAGTAAAATGTGACGGACGCCACGCAACCGATCTGCTAACCTTTGGCGTCTTATTTACTGGGAACGCCATCGACGAAGTGGCGGCGCCGATCGGGCGCGACCCGCGACATCCCGATGACGGGATCGCTCCAGGAACCGCGCCGGTCCGCGCACCCGCTCGGCCGGCGCGCCACGGCGCCGAGATCCGACCAGGTTCGCCCGGTCTCACCGGGGAAGGTCTCCGGGAGCCGTCTTCGCGGAATGCGACGACACCCGCCGCACCGCGTCACCCACCGGCGCCGAACCGGCCGGAACGGTGAAACGTAACCCCTTGCAGGGGGCGGCCGAACCGCCCGGAAAGCACGCACCGGCCGTGCCCAAGCAACCGGCCCGCTCCGGGTCACGACCTCTTCGGGGAGCGACTTTGCCATCTGCGACCATGCCTGCCCAGCACCGCCCGGCGGACACCGCGCGGTACGAGCGCGACGTCCTGCCGCTGGTCGACCCGCTGTACGCCAGCGCCGTGCGCATGACGCGCAACAGCGCCGACGCCGAGGACCTCGTGCAGGAGACCCTCGCCAAGGCGTACGTGAACTTCCACCAGTTCAAGGAGGGCACCAACCTCAAGGCGTGGCTGCACCGCATCCTCACCAACAACTTCATCAACAGCTACCGCAAGCGGCAGCGTGAGCCGCAGCGCGCCGGCTCCGAGGAGCTGGAGGAGTGGCAGATCTCCCAGGCCGCCACGCACGC
The DNA here is from genome assembly GCF_001552235.1 of Actinomadura rubrobrunea NBRC 15275. Taxonomy (NCBI): domain Bacteria; kingdom Bacillati; phylum Actinomycetota; class Actinomycetes; order Streptosporangiales; family Thermomonosporaceae; genus Actinomadura; species Actinomadura viridilutea. The sequence goes on from NZ_BCQU01000087.1 coordinate 23,749, forward strand.
GGCCGGGTTCCGCTCCGCCGAGTCCGAGGCGCTGGAGCGCATCCCGGACGGGGAGATCGTCGAGGCGCTGCGGGCGCTGCCCAAGGAGTTCCGCGACGCGGTCTACCTGGCCGACGTCGAGGGATACGCCTACAAGGAGATCGCCGAGATGATGGGCACCCCCATCGGCACGGTGATGTCACGGCTGCACCGGGGGCGCCGCCAGCTGCGCGAGGCCCTGGCCGACCACCGCCGCGCGCACACGCTCGCGGCATGAGCGCGGCACGCCCGCGACGCACGAGCAGAACGTCGCCCCGCATTCCCGAGAGCCTGCGGTCACGTCGGTGACCGCAGGCTCTCGCCTTTGCTCGACCCTCTCCCGGACGCTACGTAGTCACTTGACTACAGTGGGGCATGTCCATTCCTGGACCACGACCGAAGCGATAACACCGGGGGATTTCATGCTTCATCTCGTCGCGACCGCGCTCGCCGGCGCGGCCCTGGCGGCGCTGCCCGCCGCGCCCGCCCTCGCCGACCGCACCGCCGATCACACCGCCGATCACACCGCCGATCACTCGACGGCCCGCGCCGCCGGGCGGAGCGCCGCTCCGAAACACCGCGTCCGCTCCGAGCTGCGCCTGACCTTGACGTACCCGGCCAAGGACACGTCCGGGACCCGCATGGTCACGCTGCGCTGCCACCCGCACGGCGGCAGCCATCCGAAGGCCGCGAAAGCGTGCGCGGAGCTCAACCGCCGCAACGGCAACCCGGCGCGCGAGCCGGACGGCACCGTGTGCACCATGATGTACGCGCCCGTGGTGGCGGCGGCCAAGGGCACCTGGCGGGGACGTCAGGTCAACTTCCGCAAGCAGTACCCGAACGACTGCGTGCTGCGCTCCCAGACCGGATCGGTGTTCGCGTTCTGATCGTCCGCACCCTTGTCGACCTTCCGACCCCCTGGGCCTTCACCTGGTGGAGGGCGCGCGGCGCGGCCGAGGCCGGGCCGGACGGCCGTGCCGCGCATACCCCCGCGACGCACGGGTAGGCGCGAGGCACGCCATCTCAACGCCGCACGAGCGCAAAGGAGCTGTCAAACGTGTCGCGAAGAGTCAGCGACGTCATGACCCGGGGGTCGCGGGCATTGCCACTGGACGCCACCCTGTACGACGCCGCGCGGATCATGCGGGACGAGGGGATCGGCGACGTCCTCGTCACGCTGGACGGACGGCTGTGCGGGCTGGTCACCGACCGCGACATCGTGGTCCGGGGCGTGGCCGAGCGGCGGGACGCCCGCCACACCCCGCTCGGCGAGGTGTGCAGCGCGGACCTGGTGACGATCGGCCCGGACGACGACCTCGACACCGCCGCCCGGCTGATGCGCGAGCAGGCGGTCCGTCGGCTCCCGGTGGTGGACGACGAGCAGCGCCCGCTGGGCATCGTCTCCCTCGGCGACCTGGCGCGCGCGGGCGGCGTCGACCCGGGCGTGCTGTCCGGAATCAGCCAGGCGCCGCCGAACCTCTGAGGCCCCGCGCCCCCGTACGAGTCCCCCGCACGGACTTCTCTCCCGCACTCCCGCGGCGCCGCCGACCAGGCCCGCGAAGTCCATTGTCGGCTGTTGCGCGTCCCGATATATGAGTGCGTGTTCCCCGGCGATCCGCGCCGATCTCGTGGACAGATCGCGCCGTGAGGGTATGAAGCGGTCGTTCGAGAGGATACCGTCGTGGATGTGGCGCCGGCCGAATCCGTTCTCACCGACAGGCTCGCCTTCGAAATCGCCCGTCTCGGGGTCGTGGGGGAGTCCTCGGACGTGGGCACGCTGCACCGCGTCACCGAACTGGCGGCCCGTGCGGTGCCGGGGTGCGCGGGCGCGTCCGGCGTGCGCTGGAGCACTCCGCGGTCCGCCGACGAGCGCCCCGAACCGCTGGCGTCCTCGGCCAGCCATCCCGACCTGGCGGAAGAAGTCGACCGGCAGCTGGCGCGCGGCCACGGGCCGCTGTACGACGTCGTCCGCACCCGCCGGGCCGTCGTCTCCGAGGACGTCCTGGCCGAGACGCGGTGGCCCGAGAGCACGGCCGACCTGCTGCGCCGCGGCATCCGCTGCTTCACCACCACGCCCCACGTGAAAGAGCACGTGCTGGTCACCCTCAGCCTGTACGGGGTGCGGCCGCGCGCCCTGACCTCCGGCGGCCGCGGCGATCAGGGGCAGCACGCGCTGACCTCGCTTCTGGTGGCGCAGGGCAGCGCCGCCATGTCGAACAGCCTGCAGTACGACGAGGTGCACCGCACCGCCGTGCAGCTCCAGGAGGCGGTCGAGTCCCGGGCGGTCGTCGACCAGGCCAAGGGCATCTTGATGCACGCGCTGGGCTGCGACGCCGACCAGGCGTTCGCCGAGCTGCGCCGCCTCTCCCAGACCCGGCACGTCAAGCTGACCGCGTTGGCCGGCCGGATCGTGGGACACCAGGGACTCCCCTAGACCGTCCGAGGGGCCGCAGGCGTCCCGGGGAGCACGGGCTCCGCGGCGGCGGCCGAACCGTCAAACCGTCCACCCGTCCCGTCCCCGCCGCCGCGTCGCCCAGGAACACCAGGAGTGCCCATGCCCGACCAGCTCGAACCCGAGAGCCTGAAACGCGAGATCGGCGACCTGGAGGCGCGGATCGCCGAACTGCGCCAGGCCGCCGGCATGCGCGAGGCCGATCCGCGGGCCGCCCTCGACGCCGCCCTGGCGGAGCTGGAGCTGGCCCTGACCGCGCTGCGCGCCCTGGGCGCCGGGCAGGGCGCCGAGACGGGCCGCGTCGTCGACTCCGCCGAGACCGAGCGCCGGGTCCTGCGGACGGTCTTCCAGGAGGCGCCCGTGCCGCTGTTCCTGCTGGACCGCGGCGCGGGCGTGCGCCGCGTCAACCGGCAGGCGGCGGCGCTGCTCGGCACCTCCCCCGGTTACGTGTCGGGCAAGCAGTTCACCGCCTTCTGCGATCCGCCGACCCGGGCCGCGCTGCGCTCGCTGTTCGCCGCCGTGGTGCGCACCGGGCGGCGGCACCGCGCGCAGGTGCGCTTCCTGGGCGGCGCCGCCCCCGTCGACGCCGTGGTGACCCTGGCCCGGGTGTGGATCCGCGGCGAACCCGACCCGATGGTGATCGCGGCGGCCGCGCCGTCCGACGGCGTCCCGCGCGCGCCGGAGCGGCCCGCCCGGCGCGCCTCCCGAGCGGCGTCCGCGCCCCCGACG
>NZ_BCQU01000088.1:0-26504 GCF_001552235.1 Actinomadura rubrobrunea NBRC 15275
CGCCCCGTCGCGCGGTCCGCCGCGGGCGCCGACGGGCGCGGCGGCCGGGACGTCCCGCCGGTCGCCTGGTCGCCCGCGACGTCCCCGTCGACGGCGATGCTCAACGCGCCGCCCGCGTTCGACGCCTGGGGGTCGGGGACGCGGCCGCCCGACGAGCCGCCGCCGTCCTTCGACGGGGCCGTGGCGTTCGACGCGACGGGCGCCGGCGCCGCGTCCGACCTGCCGCCGGCCGGGAACGGCGCCGCGGCGAACGGCCCGGGCGGCACCGGCGGACGCGCCCCGCTGCCGCGCCGGGTGCGGCAGGCGAACCTGGCGCCGCAGCTGCGCGAGGACGATGACGACGGCCCGTTCGCCGCGCCCGCGCCGCAGGCGGAGGACGCGCTGGCCGCGTGGGAGCGGCGTTCGGCCGAGGCGTCGCGGGAGCTGTTCGCCTCCCTGCAGGCGGGCTGGCTGCGCGGCCGGGCGGAGGACGAGGGGCCGGCGGACGACCGGCAGGAAAGGGGAACGTCACCATGACGCAGCAGGACGTGGCGGCCCAGCTGGGCTTTCTTCTGGACGACCTGGTCGACCGGGTGCCGCAGGTGCGCAAGGTGGTCGTGCTGTCCCGCGACGGGCTGGTGATGGGGGCGTCCCGGGACGTCGACCGCGAGGACGCCGAGTACCTGGCCGCGCTGGCGTCCGGGTTCCACAGCCTGGCGGTCGGCGCCGGGCCGCATCTGGACTCCGGCGAGGTCCGGCAGACGATCGTCGAGATGGACAAGGGTCTGTTCTTCGTCGTCCCGGCCGGGGCGAACAGCTGCCTGGCCCTGCTGAGCGACGTGGGCGCCAACGCGGGGCTGGTCGCCTACGAGATGACGATGCTGGTCAAGCGGGTCGGCCGGCAGCTGTCCACGGGACTGCGCCAGGACGTGCGGACGACGGGCTCGGGGCCGGGATCCGGGTGAGCGGGCATGGACCGCAGTGCCCCCGGCGGTCCGCCCGGTCCGGGCGGGGAGCGGTGGCTCGACGAGGCCGCCGGCCCCATCGTCCGCCCCTACGCGGTGACCCGCGGCCGGACGCGTCCCCCCGGCGAGCCGCTGGACCTGGTGGCCATCCTCGTCGCCACCGGGGCGGCGCCCGCCGAGCCGGAGCGCCTGTCGCGCGAGCAGCGCCGCCTGCTGGCGCTGTGCCGCCGCCCGTACACCGTCGCCGACCTGGCCTCGGACCTGGACCTGCCGCTCGGCGTGATCCGGGTGCTGGCCGGGGACCTGATCCAGGCCGGCCTGCTCGGCGTCCGGCGGTGGTCCGCCCCGGCCGCCCCGCACACCGATCCGAACCTGCTCAGGAGGGTCCTCGATGGCATCCGCGCGCTCTGAGCCGCCGGACGGACCGGCCGGCGGACCATCGCCGACCGCGGCCGGGCCGCCGCCCGGCGGGCCGCTCGAGGAGCGGCCGCCGGACGGCGGCCCGCGGGTCGCGCTGAAGATCCTGGTCGCCGGCGGGTTCGGGGTGGGCAAGACGACCCTCGTCGGCGCGGTCAGCGAGATCCGCCCGCTGCGCACCGAGGCGGCGCTCACCGACGTCGGCATCGGCGTCGACGACCTCGACGGGCTGGCGGCCAAGGCCACCACGACCGTGGCGATGGACTTCGGCCGCATCACCCTGCGCGACGGCGTGGCGATCTACCTGTTCGGCACGCCCGGCCAGGAGCGGTTCTGGTTCATGTGGAAGGAGCTGTCGCGCGGGGCGCTCGGCGCGGTGGTGCTGGCCGACACGCGGCGGCTGGCGGCCAGCTTCGCGTCGATCGACTACTTCGAGCGGCGGGGCACGCCGTTCGTGGTGGCGGTCAACTGCTTCGACGGCGCCGACCGGTACGAGCCGCCGGAGATCCGCGCCGCCTTGGACCTCGACCCGCACGTGCCGGTGATCCTGTGCGACGCGCGGCGGCGCGCGTCCGCCAAGAGCGTGCTGGTGGGGCTGGTCGAGCACGCGCTGCGGCTGGCCGGAACGCCCCCGCCGCCCCGCCCGTGGACGACGGGCGCCGACCCCGCCCGCACCTTCCCGTCCTAGCGGCGGCGCACGGTCGGTCAAGGCGGCGACATGACGGCGGCCGGTCGCCACCTCCCAGCCCGCCCCATGACGGGGCGCGCCGGGAGGGCGGGGAAGCGGCGCGCGACCGGCCGCCGCCGTCACCGCGGCGGGCTCAGCAGATGGCCGCCTCGGTATGGGCGACAAGCCGCACGGGTCCGATCAGCCCGTACGCCTGCCAGGGCGCCGCGCTGTAGACGTTGGCGTGTCGTGAGCCGGCGGGCTGCGTTCAGGCGACGGTCGGCCGGGGCGCCTCCCGGCCGACCGCGCGGTCGTCAGAGTCTGACCTCGACCAGTTCCATTTCCATCAGGTCGGCCAGGGCCTTCAGGTCGGGGACCAGGTGGCCGGTGGCCAGGGCCCAGTGGTGGGAGATCCCGGTGGCGCTCCAGGCGTCCGTCCACTCCCCCGGGTCGCAGCCGAAGTCGACGCGCGAGGTGGTGTTGCCGATCTGCATCAGGGGCCCGTCCGCCACCTCGCCCTCCGACGCGACGAAGGCGAACCGCCCGTCCCGCCGCTGGATGATCCCGAACGCCGTCACCGGCCCGTGCTCGACGTCGAACTCCACGGACACGCCGTAGCCGCGCTTGCCGTGGTAGACGCCGAGGCCGCGCAGCAGCGGCCGGCGCGCGCTGATGGCCAGGTGCGCCGGGCCGTCGTGGCCCATCTCGACGTGCCCCCGCGCGAAGTCGAGGGCCTGGAGCTCGGTGAACGAGCCGCCCGCGCCGAGCCGGTCGGCGATCAGCATGGCCAGGGAGGTGCGCAGCTCGTACTCGCCCGCGGCCGGGACGCCCCGGGCGGTCAGCAGCGACGCGCCGAGGATCATCCCGGCGCCGAGCCGCTCGTGCACCTCGCCGTCCAGCCCGCGGTGGTAGTAGGCCAGGCTGTCGAGCGCGAAGTCCTCCACCAGACGGTCCAGGCCGACCGACACGCGCGCCGCCCAGGTCAGGTCGGCGTCGTTGACCGAGTCGGCGAACTCGAACACCTCCCGCGCCAGCCGCTTGCGGGCCTCGGTCTCGGCGTCGGTGACCTTCTCCACCCGCACCCGCAGGTCGTCGAACTCCAGGACCTCGACGTGCCCGCCGAAGTTGGCGGCCACCAGCGTCAGGTCGGTGGACACGTCGAGCATGCCCGGGTAGAGGTGGCCCATCAGGCCGTGCCGGCCGCGCCGCAGCGCGGCCCGCACCCCGGCGGCGCGCACCCATCGGGCGATCTTGGCCCAGGCGCGTTCGTCCTCCAGGTGCCCCGACACCGACCGGAACGGCACGCCGCAGCGCAGGAACGCGTTGGCCATCTCCGGCAGCGGGCAGGCGCCGCAGTACGCCAGCCATTGACCGGTGTCGACCGTCGCGTGGTCCATCGACTCGGTCGGCTGCAGGTTGATCAGCAGCACCGGGGCGCCGGACCGCTGCGCGACCGGGACGAGCATGGTGGCGGTCATGTAGGTGGTGAGGAAGCCGACGATCAGGTCGCAGCCGGCCTCCCGCAGCCGCTCGGCGGCGGCCGCGCCCTCCCGCTCGTCGGAGATGAATCCGACGTCCACCACCTCGGCGCCCAGGCCGCGCATCCGCTCCGACACGCGCGCGGCCGACTCCTTCAGTCGCGGCAGCAGGTCGGGGAACTGCGGCCAGTACGCGCCGAGCCCGCCCGCGACGAGCCCGACCCGGACGGGCGGGACGGTGATGCGGCCGATCGCCTCCTCCGCGGTCGTCGGCCCTGTGTTCATCGGCTCTGTGGTCGCCGTCATGGTTCGGCCCTCCTCGAGGTCCGGGTGGGGTGGGACGACGGGGCCGGCGCGGCTTGCGGGCGCCCGGCGCCGGCCCCGTCGGGCTGGTGAGGACCCGCTACCGCAGGAACGCGGCGGCGACGCCCGCGTCGACGGGCACGTGCAGGCCCGTGGTGTGGGTCAGGTCTCCGCCGGTGAGGGCGAAGACCGCGGCGGCGACGTGCTCGGGCAGCACCTCGCGCTTGAGCAGCGTGCGCTGGGCGTAGAACTCGCCGAGCTTCTCCTCCGGCACGCCGTAGACGGCGGCGCGCCGCGCGCCCCAGCCGCCGGCGAAGATGCCCGACCCGCGCACCACGCCGTCGGGGTTGACGCCGTTGACGCGGATGCCGTGCCCGCCGAGCTCGGCCGCCAGCAGCCGCACCTGGTGCGCCTGGTCGGCCTTGGCCGCGCCGTAGGCGATGTTGTTGGGCCCGGCGAACACGCCGTTCTTGGACACGATGTAGACGATGTCGCCGCCCATCTCCTGCTCGATCATGACGCGGGCGGTCTCCCGCGACACCAGGAACGAGCCGCGCGCCATCACGTCGTGCTGCAGGTCCCAGTCGTCGGCCGTGGTCTCCAGCAGCGGCTTGGAGATCGACAGGCCCGCGTTGTTGACGACCAGGTCGACGCCGCCGAACGCGAGCACGGTCGCGCGCACCGCGGCGGCGATCCGCTCCTCGTCGGTGACGTCCGCGCCCACCGCGACGGCGGCGTCGCCGGGCCGCAGCGCCCCGCCCTCCTCGGCGATCTGCGCGGCGACCTTCTCGGCGGCGGCGAGGTCGCGGTCGGCGACGACCACGCACGCGCCCTCGGCGGCCAGGCGGCGGGCGGTGGCCCGGCCGATGCCCGACCCGCCGCCGGTGACCAGCGCGATCCGCGTGGCCAGCGGCTTGGGCTTGGGCCTGCGGCGGAGCTTGGCCTCCTCCAGCTCCCAGTACTCGATGCGGAACTTCTCCGACTCGGGGATCGGCTGGTAGGTGGACAGGGCCTCCGCGCCGCGCATCACGTTGATCGCGTTGACGTAGAACTCGCCGGCGACCCGCGCGGTCTGCTTGTCGGCGCCGAAGCTGAACATGCCCACGCCCGGGACCAGCACGATCGCCGGGTCGGCGCCGCGCATCGGCGGGGAGTCGGCGGTGGCGTGCCGCCGGTAGTAGGCGGCGTACTCCTCGCGGTAGGCGGCGTGCAGCTCCCGCAGCCGGGCCTTGACGTCGTCCAGCGGCGCGGTCGGCGGCAGGTCGAGCACCATGGGCGCGACCTTGGTGCGCAGGAAGTGGTCCGGGCAGGACGTGCCGAGCGCGGCCAGCCGCGGGTGCTCGGCGCGGGAGACGAAGTCGAGCACCTCGGGGCTGTCGGTGTAGTGCCCCACCTGCCGCCGGTCGGTGGACGCCAGGCCCCGCAGCAGCGGGAACAGCTCCGCGGCGCGGGCGCGCCGCTCCGCCTCCGGCAGCGGCTCGTACCCGTCGATCACCGGGCCGAACGGCTCGGCCTTGCCGTGCCGCCGGATGTACTCCTCCGCGGTGCGGATGATCTCCAGGGAGTGGGCCTGGCACTCCTCGCTGGTGTCGCCCCAGGCGGTGATGCCGTGCCCGCCCAGGATGACGCCGATGGCCCGCGGGTTGTCCTTCTCGATCTGCGCGATGTCCAGGCCGAGCTGGAAGCCGGGGCGCCGCCACGGCACCCACGCCACCCGGTCGCCGAAGATCCGCCGGGTCAGCTCCTCGCCGTCGGCGGCGGTGGCGATGGCGATGCCGGAGTCGGGGTGCAGGTGGTCGACGTGCCGGGCGTCCACCAGCCCGTGCATGGCCGTGTCGATGGACGGCGCCGCGCCGCCCTTGCCGTGCAGGCAGTAGTCGAACGCGGCGACCATCTCGTCCTCGCGCTCGACGCCCGGGTACACGTCGACGAGCGCGCGCAGGCGGTCCAGGCGCAGCACCGCCAGGCCCGCCTCGGTGAGGGTGCCCAGGTCGCCGCCCGAGCCCTTCACCCACAGCAGCTCGACGTCCTGCGCGGTCACCGGGTCGGTGACGGTGCCCTTGGCGGACGCGTTGCCGCCCGCGTAGTTGGTGTTGCGCGGGTCCGAGCCCAGGGTGTGGGCGCGTTCCAGCAGCTGCTCCACTTCGGGTGGAGTGGAGGTCATGGGTCGGATCCCCCTCATGTCGTGGATGTGCTCGTCGTGAACCGGTAGGCGCCCGAGCCGACCTCGACCCGGACGGTGCCGTCGCCGCCCGCGCCCAGGACGCGGACGCCGCGGGCGGCGGTCAGCGCGGAGCCGCTCTCGGTGACGGCCCCGGCCGAGGCCGCCGGGATGCGGATCTCGGCGGTGGCGCCCACCGGGACGTCCACCTCCAGCCGCAGGCCGCCGCCGGTCCGCCGCCACCGCACCGCGACGTCCCCGTGCGGCGTGGCGGTGGACCCTTCGGCGAACGTCAGGTCGCCCAGGACGCGCGGCGCGATCAGGATCCGGTCGAAGCCGGGCGCGGCGGGGCGGATGCCGGCCAGGTCCTCGAAGAACCACTCCCCGATGGCGCCGCCGAGGAACACGTGGTCGCGGGACCGGGCCTCGGTGTCCCACCGCTCCCACAGCGTGGTCGCGCCGTTGTCGATCCAGTAGCCCCAGCTCGGGTAGGTGCGCCGCGTGGCGACCTTGTAGGCCAGCTCGCCGTGGCCGCGCGCGGTCAGCTCGGTGAGCAGGTACTTGGTGCCGAGGGCGCCGGTGTTGAGGTGGTCGCCGCGTTCCTCGATGTCGCGGACGAGCCGGTCGGTGATCGCCTTCTCCTTCTCCTTCGGCGCCAGGCCGAGCGCCAGCGCGATCAGCGCCGACGTCTGCCGGTAGTCCGGGTCGGAGCGGGTGACGTAGGCGTCGCCGCGCAGGAACTCCCGGTTGAAGGCCTCCTTCATCACGGCGGCCTCGGACCGGTAGCGGGCGGCGTCCTCGGCGTGGCCGAGGGTCTGCGCGATGTTCGCCAGGGTGACGGTGTTGGCGTAGGTGTAGGCGGTCCCGGCCAGGCGCATGTCCTCGGGGCTGTTGCCGCCGTAGCCGGGCGCCAGGTAGTCGTTCAGCGTGCTCGGGTAGAGCCCGTTCTCACCGCGCTTGAGCCAGTCGTCCAGGTAGTGGCGCATGGCCGGGTAGTTGTCGGCGAGCACGTCCCGGTCGCCGTACCGCAGGTACATCTGCCACGGGATCTCGAAGAAGGACGCGTGCCACGGCGGGGCGTGCCAGCCGGACCCCAGGCCCCAGCCGTTGTCGGGGACGATCACCGGCAGCAGCCCGTCGGACGCGCGCCGGCTGTCGCGGTGGTCGGTCATCCACTTGGTGAACAGCCGCCGCAGGTCGTACTCGGCCATCTGCATCTCGGCCATCAGCTGGGCGTCGCCGGTCCAGCCGTTCTTCTCGTACATCGGCGTGTCGGTGGGGATGCCGTGCCAGTTGTTCAGCACGGTCTGCCGGGTGGCGGCGCGGACGGCGGTGAACAGCCTGTTGGAGCTGCGGAACGAGCCCACCGAGCGCAGGTCGGTGTGGACCTCGCGGCCGTCGAGGTCCCGGACGGTGGGGGCGCGCCCTGGCCACCCGGTCACCTCGACGTACTGGAAGCCCTTGTAGGTGTAGCGGGCCTCCCAGGTCTCGCCCCCGGGGCGTCCGGCGAGGGTGTACTCGTCGGTCTGGAAGCGGCCGGTGACGTGCTCGCTGACGGCGCGGACGGTGCCGTCGTCGTTGAGCCGCTCGCCGTACTTCAACCGCACGGTCGCGCCCGCCGGGCCTTTGACGCGGATGCGCGCCCACCCCGCGATGTTGCGCGGCAGCTTGAACACGTACGTGCCCTGCTTGGGGTTGGTGACCTGCACCGGTCGCAGGGTGTCCGTCACCCGGATCGGCTCGTGCTCCTGCGGGACGACATTGTCGGACGGTGCTCGCACCTCGGCGGCATGCTGCCAGGAGGAGTCGTCGTACCCGGGCGTGTCCCACCCCGGGCGTTCGGCGCGGGCGTCGTACGACTCGCCGCCGTAGAGGGAGTCGAAGCGGACGGGGCCTTCGGCGTACCGCCACTGTCCGTCGGTGGCGACGGTCTGCGTGCTGCCGTCGGCGTAGGTGATGACGAGCTGGGCCAGCAGGCGCGGTTCGGCCGTCCACGACGTCTGGTGCCAGTTCCAGACGTTCTGCTGGGTCATGCCGTAGAAGCCGCGTCCGAGCCGCGCTCCGATCGCGTTGGCGCCGCGTCGCAGCAGTCCGGTGACGTCGTGCGTGACGTATTCGACGCGCTTGTCGTACCGGGTGAACCCCGGCTGCAGCACCTCGTCCCCGACTTTCCTGCCGTTGAGCGTCAGCTCGACGTAGCCGCCCGCGGCGGCGTACAGCCGCGCCTTCTCCACCTTCTTGGCGGGGACGGTGAAGCCGCGCCGCAGCAGCGGCTCGGGCCTGGCCGGACGCTCCGGGTGGACCTTGCCCCACGGCCCGCTCCCCCACTCGGCCAGCACCTTGGCGGCGGCCCAGGACGAATCGTCGTAGCCGGGGGCCTTCCAGTCGCCGCCGGGCGCGGTGTCGAGGGTGCGCCAGGTCCCGTCGGTGTCGAACGTCGCGGGGCTCTGGCCGGGCAGCTCCAGACGCGCCAGCAGGCCGGCGGGGCTGGTCCGGCCGTTGACGGCCCGGACGGCGATGACGTTGCGGCCCTGCCGCAGGTGCGGGGCGACGTCCACGACGATGGGACGGCGCCAGTTCTCCTGGTCCGGGTCGGGGTCCCGGGCGCCGACCTCGGTCCCGTTCACCCAGGCGGTGAAGCCGTCGTCGGCGGTCATCACCAGCCGCGCGGCGGACGGTACCGCGGACAGGTCGAACGCGCCGCGGAAGTAGCGGGCGGCGGCGGGCGCCTCGGCGGCCGGGTCGCCCTCCGGGTACCAGATCCAGCGCGCGCCGGTCAGGTCGGGCAGGGCGGTGTCGGCGCCGGGCGCGGCGATCCACCGGCCGCGCCAGCCGTCGCGGGCGAGCGCGGTCTCGAACCAGGTGCGCTTGCTCCATCCCGTCCACCGGCCGCGGGCGTCGGCGACCTTGACGCGCCACGTGTAGCGGGTGGCGGGCTTGAGGGCGGGGCCGCCGTAGCGGATCCCGTGGTCGGCGGAACTCTTGACCACGCCGGAGTCCCAGACCGTCCGGCCGCCGTCGAGTGCGACGGCGACGCGGTAGGCGGTCTGGCGCTGTCCCCGCTCGCCGGACGCGAGCCTCCAGCCGAGCCGGGGCCGGGCGGCGGCGACGGCCAAGGGGGTGGCGGCGTTCTCGGTTTCCAGGGCGACGACGCGCAGACCGTCTGCGGCGTGCACGGGCGTGACGGGGGCGGATACGAGGACGAACGTCGTGGCGACCGCCGCGACGCGGCGGGATCTGGACCGGGACCGGGGGGTGGGGTGCATCCGTCGCCTTCCGTCTGTCAGGAGGGGAGCCTGAAATCGATCACGCGGATGGAAGAGGGGGTCGTTCCGGTGGATCTGCGCTGGGACGCGGCGGTCGCGGGCACGGCGCGGAGGGTGAGCAGGGCGGCGGCGCCGAGCGCCGCCGCGTCCGCCCGGCGTCCGCGCGCGCCGCCCGCGGCGGTCATGCCCCCCACCCCGCCTGCGTGCCGCCGACCCGCTCGGCGACGATCCGCTCGTAGTAGCCGGACGCCTTGTAGGCGGCGATCGGATCCGGGTGCAGGCCCATCTCCTCGCGCAGCTCGGCCAGCAGGGGCCGCACGTCGGTGTTGAAGGCGTCCATGAACACCGCGTTCGCGCCGAGCACGTCGCCGGACCGCTGCGCCTCGCGCAGCGCCTCGGCGTCCACCAGCAGCGCCTTGGCGGTGGCCTCCTGGACGTTCATCACCGAGCGGATCTGCCCCTGGATCTTCGGCTCGATGTTGTGGCACTGGTCGAGCATGAACGCGATGTTCGCCTCCGGCTCGTGGCCGCCGCCCCGCACCACCTCGTACATGATCCGGAACAGCTGGAACGGGTCGGCGGCGCCCACCATCAGGTCGTCGTCGGCGTAGAAGCGGGAGTTGAAGTCGAACCCGCCGAGCTTGCCCTCGCGCAGCAGGAACGCCACGATGAACTCGATGTTCGTGCCGGGCGCGTGGTGCCCGGTGTCCACCACCACCTGGGCCTTGGGGCCCAGTTTGAGGCAGTGCGCGTAGGAGGTGCCCCAGTCCGGCACGTCGGTGGTGTAGAACGCCGGCTCGAACAGCTTGTACTCCAGCAGCATCCGCTGGTCGTCGCCGAGCCGCTCGTACACCGCCTGCAGCGCCTCGAACAGGCGGTCCTGGCGGTCGCGGATGTCGTCCTGGCCCGGGTAGTTGGTGCCGTCGGAGAACCACAGCTTCAGGTCGCGCGACCCGGTGGCGTCCATGATGTCGACGCACTCCAGCAGGTGGTTCAGCGCCTTCTTCCGGACGGCCGGGTCGGGGTTGGTGACGCTGCCCAGCTTGTAGTCCTCGTCCTGGAAGACGTTGGAGTTGATGGCGCCGATCCGGACGCCCCGCTCCTCGGCGTACTCGGCGAGCGCGGCGTAGTCGTCCACCTTGTCCCAGGGGATGTGCAGCGCCACGCTCGGCGCCACGCCCGTGAACCGATGCACCTGAGCCGCGTCGTCGATCTTCTCCTGGGGGGTGCGCGGCACGCCCGGCTGAGGGAACACCTTGAAACGCGTCCCGGAGTTCCCGTAGGCCCAGGACGGGGTCTCGATGTGCTGGCGGCGCAAGGCCTCCTTCACCGCGCTGATGTCGGTCATGTGTTCCTTTCCCCGGCTCCCGGTGTCACGGTCGCCGGTCTGCGGGGCCAGGTCCCGGGGTGCCGGGACGGCCCGGTCGTCGTCTCAGTCCTCTGGTGGGTGGAGGCGGACGCCCCCACGCCCCCGTTCAGTCGTGCGACTGGTGCGGGGAACGCCCCGCACCCCCGCTCGGTCGTGCGACCTGTGCGGGGGCGTCCCCCACGCGCGGCTCAGTCGAGGTGGAAGACCTCGGTGAGCGGCACCATCCCCTGATCGGGTGCGCGGCCGTCCAGATCCTCGAAGAACGGCGCCATCTCGGCCTGCCAGCGGGCGTTGACCTCGGTGCGGGCCATGGCCTCCAGCGCCTTGTCGAAGTCGTCGGTCTCCAGGTAGCCGACCAGCAACCCGTCGTCGCGCAGGAAGAGCGAGTAGTTGCGCCAGCCGGCGTCGCGCAGGGCGGCCCGCATCTCCGGCCAGACGGCCCGGTGGCGCTCCTTGTACTCCTCGATCCGGTCCCGCCGGACTTTCAGGAGGAAGCAGACGCGTCGCATGGGGGCTCCTCCCGGCGGCTCAGAAGTCGTACTGGTCGATGTTGTTCTTGTCGAAGACCGTGGGCGGGCCGAGGATCACCTCGCCGTCCTTGCCGATGGTGCGCCTGCCGAGCCTGCCCGCGTTGAACGTCTCCCCCTCGGCCCCGGTGATCTGACCGGACGCCAGCGCGGCCGCCGCGTACGAGGCCAGGTAGCCGAGGTTCTTGGGATCCCACAGGGCGAACTTCTGGACCGTGCCGTCCTTGACGAACTTGCGCATCTGGTTCGGCGTGCCCAGGCCGGTCAGCACGACCTTGCCCTTGTACTGCGACCCGGAGATGTACCGGGCGGCCGCGGCGATGCCCACGGTGGTCGGCGAGATGATCCCCTTGAGGTTCGGGTAGGCCTGCAGCAGGCCCTGGGTCTGCTGGAACGACTTCTGGTCGTCGTCGTCGCCGTAGGCGATCTTGACGAGCTTCATGCCGGAGTACTCCGGCTTCTTCAGCTCGTCCCGCATGTATGTGATCCAGGTGTTCTGGTTGGTGGCGTTGGCGGTGGCCGACAGGATCGCGATCTCGCCCTTGCCGCCGATCAGGTCGGCCAGCAGCCTGACCTGGCTGCGGCCGATCTCCTCGGAGCTGGCCTGGTTGATGAACAGGTGGCGGCACTCCTTGGCGGTGTCGGAGTCGTAGGAGACGACCTTGATGCCGCGCGCCATGGCCTGCTTGAGCGGCCCGCACACCGCGTTCGGGTCGTTGGCGGCGATGAGGATGGCGTCCTGGCGCTGCTGGATCAGCGTGTTGATGTAGGACACCTGCGAGGACGCCGAGGCGTCGGACGGGCCGACCTCCTTGGCCTCGCCGGAGTACTCCTCGGCCGCCGCGATCCCCGCGTCGTCGACGATCTTCTCGTACGGGTTGTTGATCTGCTTGGGCAGGAAGGCGATCTTCAGGCCCTTCTTGATCTTCGCGTTGGGGTCGGCGGAGGCCGAGGACGCCGCGGCCCCGCCCGCGGCCGCCTCGGTGGAGTCCTTCGTGGTGCCGCCGCACCCGGCCAGGCCGAGCGCGAGCACGCCGGCGCTAGCGACGACGCTCACCGAACGTCTGGAGAGGAAACGGACGGTCATTCTTCTCGCCTTTCGCAAGGTCGCAATGCGACGGGGTGGGTGTGCAGCGGGGAAGCGTCAGGGGAAGGGGCAGGGAAAGGGGCAGGGAAAGGGGCAGGGACGGGACGCGGAGCTAGGTCGCGGCCTTCGCGGCCGCCCGGCCGGCGGCCCCTCGGGCTCTGGCCTCGCGGACGACGGCGATCACCCGCGGGGTGAGGACCGACACCACCAGCAGCAGGCCGGTCACGATCGACTGGATCTCGTTGGCGACGTCGTTGAGCATCAGCAGGTTGCGCATGACGCCGATCAGCAGCACCCCGGCGAGCACGCCGCCCAGGGTGCCCCTGCCGCCGTCGAAGTCCACGCCGCCGAGCAGCACCGCCGCGATGACGGTCAGCTCAAGGCCCAGCCCGTTGTCGGCGCGGGCGCTGCCGTAGCGCAGCGTGTAGACGACCCCGGCGAACGCGGCGACCAGCCCCGACAGCGCGAACAGGATCAGCTTCAGGCGCTTGACGCGGATCCCGGCGAAGTACGCGGCCTCCTCCTGCGCGCCGATCGCGAACAGCGCGCGTCCCACGCCGGTCGCATGCAGTACGACGGCGGTGGCAAGCGCCAGCACCGCGAACAGCGCCATCGGGTATGGGATCGGGGTGCCCGGCACGTTCGTCACGGTCAGGTCCGCGTACTGCTGCGGGAACCGGGACACGGCCTCGGTGCCGAGCACCACGTACGCCAGCCCCCGGTAGAGCGTCATCGTGCCGATGGTGACGGCCAGCGACGGCAGTCCGAGCCGGGTCACCAGCAGACCGTTGACCAGCCCGCACACCAGCCCGACCGCCAGCACCAGCGGGATGATCGTCTCGATGGCCATGCCGGCGTCCCACAGCCTGCCGACCAGCGCGCTGGACAGGCCGAGGACGGAGGCGACCGACAGGTCCACCTGCCCGCACACCACCAGCAGCGTCATCGGCAGCGCGATCAGCGCGATCTCGCTGAGGTCGCCGAGGGCGAAGGAGATGTTGTCGGCGTTGCCGAAGTCGGAGGACAGGCCGGCCCCGCCGAAGAACACCACGATCAGCAGCGCGGCGACGACCACGTCCCAGCGCACCAGGCGCCCGATTTCGAACCGGCCCGCACCCCGGTCGCCCCTGTTCCCTGTGGCCCGGTCAGCCATGGTGACGGCTCCTCTTCTTCAAGGCCCGAGTCACGCGCAGCGCCAGCACCCGGTCCACGCTGATCGCCAGCAGGAGCAGCAGGCCGGTGATGGCGTCCTGCCAGAAGGCGTTGATCTTGAGGACCACAAGCGCGCTGCCGATGGTGGTGATGAGCAGGGCGCCGAGCGCGGCGCCGTAGACGGTGCCGACTCCGCCGGTGATCGCCACGCCGCCGACCACCACGGCGCTGACCACTTTCAGCTCCCAGCCGCTGGCGTTGTCGGCGACGACCGTGCCGAAGCGGGCCAGCCACAGCACCCCGGCCAGCCCCGCCAGCACCCCGCTGACCAGGTAGGCGGTGAACACCCGGCGGCGGATCGGCACGCCCGCCAGGCGCGCCGCCTCCGGGTTGGACCCGATGGCGTAGAACTCCCGGCCGGAGGAGTAGGACCGCAGGTAGTACCCCACCGCCAGCATGACCACGACGGTGATGAGCGGCAGGTAGGGCACGCCCAGCACGCCGCCGTTGCCGAGGTCGAGGATGCTCTGCGGCACGTTGGCGGCGTTGATCTGCTCGCCGTGCGCGACGTAGTAGTCGACGCCCTGGATCACGTACAGCATCCCCAGCGTGACCACCAGGGCGGGCACGCGCAGGAAGCTGATCAGCAGGCCGTTGACGACGCCGCAGAGCGCGCCGATGCCGATGCCGACGGCCAGCGCCGGCAGCAGCCCGCGGTCGGTGCCGGAGACGACGTCGCCGACGACGAACGCCACCAGTCCGACCACCGACCCGACCGACAGGTCGATGTTGCGGGTGACGACGACCAGTGTCTGCCCGACGGCCAGCAGCGCCAGGATGGAGGCGTTGAGGAAGATGTCCTTGACACCCTGCTCGGACAGGAACCGCGGGTTCACGACGGCGGTGCCGATCACCAGCACCGCCAGCGCGGCGGCGATGCTCAGCTCGCGGGCGCGCAGGACCAGGTCGACAAGGCTCCGGTTGCGGCGTGCCTTCCCGGTCGCCGACGGCGCCCCCGGCGACTTGGTGAGAGTGGTGCTCATGCGCGTCCCCCGTTCACCTCTGGGGCAACGAGAAGGCGCCGCCCCTCCCTGCTCCCGCGCGGCTCGGCGGGCCGGGCGCCGCGTCCTTCCGGCTCTCTCACGCCGCCTCCCCCACGGTGCCGTCGCGTCCGGTGGCGGCGGCCATGACGGTCTCCTCGGTGGCCTCGGCGCGCGGGATCTCGGCGGTGAGGCGGCCCTCGTGCATGACCAGGACCCGGTCGGCCATGCCGAGCACCTCCGGCAGGTCGGAGGAGATCATCAAGATGGCCAGGTCCTCGGCGGCCAGCTCCGACAGCAGCCGGTGCACCTCGGCCTTGGTGCCGACGTCGATGCCCCGGGTGGGCTCGTCCACGATCAGCACGGACGGCTCGGTGGCCAGCCACTTGGCCAGCACCACCTTCTGCTGGTTGCCGCCGGACAGCACGCCGACCGCGTCGCTGAGCCGCGCGTACTTCAACTGCAGGCGCAGCGCCCAGTCGGCGGCGCGGTCGCGCTCCACCCTGCGGGAGATCAGCGGGCCGCGCCCGGTGAGGCGGCGCAGCCGGCGCAGCTGGGTCAGGCCCATGTTGCGCTCGATGGACATGTCCATGACCAGGCCCTGCTGGCGGCGGTCCTCGGGGACCAGCGCGAGCCCGGCGGCCATGGCCGCGGTGGGACTGGCCGGGGGCAGCCGCCTGCCGTTCACCTCGACCGAGCCGGCGTCCCAGCGGTCCACGCCGAAGATCGCGCGGGCGACCTCGCTGCGGCCCGCGCCGACCAGCCCGGCCAGCGCGACGATCTCGCCGCGGCGCACCTCGAACGACACGTCGGTGAACACGCCCTCGCGGGTCAGCCGGGACACCTTGAGCGCGACCTCGCCGGGTTCGACGTGCTGCTTGGGGTACAGCGCCGCGACCTCGCGGCCGACCATGCGCTGCACCAGGTCGTCGGGGGTGAGGTCGGCGACGTCCTCGGTGCCGACGTAGGTCCCGTCGCGCAGGGTGGTGACCCGCTGGCAGATCGCGAAGATCTCCTCCAACCGGTGCGATATGAAGAGCACCGCGCAGCCCTGGTCGCGCAGCGTCCGGGTGACGGCGAACAGCCGGGCCACCTCCTGGCCGGTGAGCGCGGCGGTCGGCTCGTCCATGATCAGCACCCGGGCCTCGCGGGAGATGGCCTTGGCGATCTCGACGACCTGCTGGTCGGCGATGGACAGGCCGCGGGCGGGCTGCTGCGGGTCCAGCGCCACGCCGAGCCGCTCGAACAGCCGGGCGGCCTCGGCGTGCATGGCGCGGCGGTCGATGCGGCCGAAGCGGGTGCGCGGCTGGCGGCCCATGAAGATGTTCTCGGCGACCGACAGGTCCGGGAACAGCGTGGGCTCCTGGTAGATGACCGCGACCCCGGCGGCCTGCGCGTCGGCGGGCCCGTGGAACGTCACGGGACGGCCGTCCACCCGCACCTCCCCGGAGTCGGGGCGGTGCACGCCTGCGAACGTTTTTACGACGGTCGATTTCCCGGCTCCGTTCTCGCCCGCCAGCGCGTGCACCTCGCCCGCGTGGAGCTCGATGGTCACGCCCTGCAGGGCGCGCACGGCGCCGAACGACTTGCTCACGTCGACCAGCGCCAGCGCCGGCGGAGCCGTTCGAGCGGGTGCGCTCACGGCCGCCCTCCTCGATCGGGGGTTCGATGTCCGGTGGATGAAAAACGTTTTAAGACGATGTTGCGCAGGACGGTAGATGGAGCCGATCCCACTCGTCAAGGGGCCATTTCTGCCGAAACCGCAGGATCAGCGTCCAGATGCGGCCGTGGGACCGTGTCGGCGGGACGGGCCGACGACGCGCGCCCGCTCCGCGGAGTCGGCGGCTCCGACCGTCGGGGTTGACACGTTTTAACCAGATGCCCCAAAGTGAGCGGGCACAGATGACAGACAGATGACGGCTGGTATCGACCCGGGGGCGCAGATGAGCACAGAAGGCACCGGCGAGGTACCCGCGCCGCGCCGGTCCTCGGCCAGGCCTCCGGGCGCGCGGAGCGGCGCCAAGGGACCGGCGACCGTGGGCATCAAGCAGGTGGCGCAGCACGCCGGGGTGTCCCCCGGCACCGTCTCCAACGTGCTCAACCGCCCCGAACGGGTGGCCCCCGCGACCCGGGCGCGGGTCGAGCGGGCCATCCGGGAGCTGGGGTTCGTGCGCCACGGCTCGGCGTCCACGCTGCGCGCCGGGCACAGCCGCACGGTCGGGCTGATGGTGCTGGACCTGGCCAACCCGTTCTTCACCGAGGTCGCCCGCGGCGTCGAGGACGCGGCCAGCGAGCACGGGTACGCGGTGCTGCTGTCGTCGTCCGCCGAGTCCGACGAGCGCGAGCGGCGCAACCTGCGGGTGTTCGCCGAGCAGCGGGTCCGCGGCGTGCTGATCACCCCCGTGGACGACGGGCGGCAGGCCGACCGGCTGCGCGAACGCGGCATCCCGGTCGTCCTGCTGGACCATCCCACGCCCCGCGCCAACCAGTGCTCGGTGGCGGTCGACGACGTGGCGGGCGGCGAGATGGCGGTGGGACGGCTGCTGGACGACGGCGCCCGGACGCTCGGGTTCGTCACCGGCCCGTCGGCGCTGCGGCAGTGCGCGGACCGGCGCAAGGGCGCGCTGCGGGCCCTGCGCGAGGCCGGGCTGCCGCGCGAGGCGATGCGGGAGCTGACCGTCCCCGCGATGAACGCGCGCGCGGGCCAGGAGGCGGCGCGGCGGCTGCTGGACGAGGGCGACCTGCCCGACGCCATCTTCTGCGCCAACGACCTGCTCGCGCTGGGCGTGCTGCGGGTGCTGCTGCAGGCGGGGGTGAAGGTGCCCACCGACGTGGCCCTCATCGGCTACGACGACATCGAGTTCTCCGCCGCGGCCGCCGTGCCGCTCAGTTCGGTGCGCCAGCCCACCTACCAGCTCGGCCGCATCGCGACCGAGCTGCTGCTGGAGGAGTGCGACGACCCCGACGGGCACGCCCACCAGCAGGTGATGTTCCAGCCGGAGCTGGTGGTGCGCGAGTCCAGCCGCCGCGTCGTCGCCGACGACGCCGGGACCGCGCCGCCCCCTCTCGGCGCGGACGGCTCCGAGGAGGGCCGATGAAGGTCGCGCTGTTCCTCACGTGCCTGAACGACACGCTGTTCCCCGGCACCGGCAAGGCGGTCGTGCGGCTGCTGACCCGGCTGGGCCACGAGGTCGACTTCCCGCAGGCGCAGACGTGCTGCGGGCAGATGCACTTCAACACCGGCTACCGCAGGCAGGCCGTGCCGCTGGTGCGCGGTTTCGCCGACGCGTTCGCCGGATACGACGCGGTCGTGACGCCGTCGGCGTCCTGCGGGGCGATGGTCCGCGACTGGCATCCGCGGCTCGCCGCCGACTCCGGCGACCGCGCCCTCGCCGCGCGCGTGGCGGAGCTGACGCCCAAGGTCTACGAGCTGTCGGAGTTCCTGGTCGACGTGCTCGGCGTGACGGACGTGGGCGCCTACTTCCCGTACCGCGTCACCTACCACCCGACCTGCCACTCGCTGCGCATGCTGCGCGTCGGCGACCGGCCGCTGCGGCTGCTGCGCGAGGTGCGCGGCATCGACCTGGTCGAGCTGCCCGAGGCGGCCGAGTGCTGCGGGTTCGGCGGCACGTTCGCGCTGAAGAACGCCGAGGTGTCGGCCGCGATGTGCGCCGACAAGGTCGCCAACGTGCGGCGCACCGGCGCCGAGGCCCTGTGCGCGGCCGACAACTCCTGCCTGATGCACATCGGCGGGGCGCTGACCCGCACCCGGTCCGGCGTGCGCACGGTGCACCTGGCCGAGATCCTCGCCTCGACGGAGGAGGACCACGCATGACCGGCGGCACCGCCCGCGGCCCCGGCGCCATGCCGACGTACCTGGGGATGCCGTCGTTCCCCGACGCGGCCCGGCGCGGGGTGGCCGACACCCGGCTGCGCCGCAACCTGGCGCACGCCACGTCCACGATCCGCGAGCGCCGCGCGGCGGCCGTCGCCGAGCTGGACGACTGGGCCGCGCTGCGCGAGGCCGGCCGGCAGATCAAGGACCACGTGCTGGAGAACCTCGGCCACTACCTGCGCCTGCTGGAGGAGAAGGTCACCGAGGCCGGGGGCACGGTGCACTGGGCCCGCGACGCCGCCGAGGCCAACCGGATCGTCACCGACCTGGTGCGGGCGACCGGCGAGACCGAGGTCGTCAAGGTCAAGTCGATGGCCACCCAGGAGATCGGGCTGAACGAGGCGCTCGCCGAGGCGGGCATCGCCGCGTACGAGACCGACCTCGCCGAGCTGATCGTGCAGCTCGGCGGCGACCGCCCGTCGCACATCCTGGTCCCGGCCGTCCACCGCAACCGCGCCGACATCCGCGACATCTTCCGCCGCGCCATGCCGGACGCCCCGGACGGGCTGTCGGACGCGCCCGCCGAGCTGGCCGAGGCCGCGCGCCGCCACCTGCGCGCCAAGTTCCTGTCGGCGAAGGTCGCGGTGTCCGGGGTGAACTTCGCCGTCGCCGAGACCGGCACGCTCGTGGTGCTGGAGTCGGAGGGCAACGGCCGGATGTGCCTGACGCTGCCCGAGACGCTGATCTCGGTGATGGGCATCGAGAAGATCGTGCCGACCTGGCGGGACCTGGAGGTGTTCCTGCAGCTCCTCCCCCGCTCCTCGACGGCCGAGCGGATGAACCCGTACACCTCCGCGTGGACCGGGGTCACGGCCGGCGACGGGCCGTCGGACTTCCATCTCGTCCTGCTGGACAACGGCCGCACCGCGACGCTGGCCGACGAGGTCGGACGGCAGGCGCTGCGCTGCATCCGCTGCTCGGCGTGCCTGAACGTCTGCCCCGTCTACGCGCGGGCGGGCGGGCACGCGTACGGCTCGCCCTATCCGGGGCCGATCGGCGCGATCCTGTCGCCGCAGATCCGCGGCATCGGCTCGGACGTGGACGCGTCGCTGCCCTACGCGTCGTCGCTGTGCGGCGCGTGCTTCGAGGCGTGCCCGGTGGCCATCGACATCCCCGAGGTGCTGGTGCACCTGCGCGCCAGGGCGGTGGAGGAGGGGCCCAGGCATCCGGTGGAACGCGCCGCGATGGGCCTCGCGGCGTGGACGCTGCGGTCGCCCGCGCGGCTGGCGCTGGCGCAGCGCGCCGCGTCCGCCGTCCGCCGCGTGGTGGCCAGGCGCGGCCGCATCCGCCGCCTGCCGGGGCCGCTGAACGCATGGACGGACACCCGGGACGCGCCCGCTCCGCCCAAGGAGTCGTTCCGCGCCTGGTGGAAGCGCACCGGAGGGAAGGGCGAATGAGCGGACCGGAAGGGGCGCGGCACCGCCCGGACCGACGAGCGGAGGAGCGCATGAGGAGGGAAGGCGGCGCCTCATGAGCGCGCGCGACGAGATCCTCGGCCGGATCGAGAGGGTGACCGGGAAACGGTCCGCCGCCGACGTCGCCGCCTCCTACGCGCGGATCGACCGCGGCTACCGGCGCCGCCACCACGACGGGGACGTCCTGGCGCTGTTCGCCGAACGGGTCGCCGACTACCGCGCCGCGGTGCGGCTGGTGCCGTCGGACGAGCTGCCCGGCGCGGTGGCCGAGTCGCTGGCCGCGCGCGGCGCAGGCGCGTTCGCGGTGCCGTCCGGGCTGCCGGACGCGTGGCTGGCACGGGTGCCGGCCGAGCGGATCGCGCGTGACCCGGCGCCCGCCGACCTGGACGGGCTGGCGGGCGCGGTGACCGGCTGCGCCGCCGCCATCGCCGAGACCGGCACCATCGTGCTGGACCACGGCCCCGGCCAGGGGCCGCGCGCGCTGTCCCTGGTGCCCGACTACCACCTGATCGTCGTCACCGCCGACCAGGTCGCGGCCGACGTGCCCGAGGCGCTCGAGCGGCTCGACCCGTCCCGGCCCCTCACCTTCGTGTCCGGTCCTTCGGCGACCAGCGACATCGAGCTGTCGCGCGTCGAAGGCGTGCACGGCCCCCGCACTCTGGAGGTTCTGCTCGTCCCATGAACGCGTCGTCAGCGGTGTTCGCGGCCGTCGATCTCGGGGCGTCCAGCGGACGGGTGATGGCCGCGCGCGTCGGACCGGGGACCCTGGAGCTGGACGAGCTGCGGCGCTTCCCCAACCGCCCGGTGCGCGTGGCGGGAACGCTGCACTGGGACATCCTGGGCCTGTACGGCAACGTGCTGGACGGATTGCGCGCCGCGCCGCGGGAGCTGGCGTCGGTGGGCATCGACTCGTGGGCCGTCGACTACGGGCTGCTGGACCAGCGCGGGGCGCTGATCGGCAACCCCGTGCACTACCGCGACGCGCGGACCGACGGCGTCATGCGGCGGGTGCGGGACGAACTCGGCGACGCCTACCTGTACGAGGTGTCCGGCCTGCAGTTCCTGCCGTTCAACACCGTCTACCAGCTCGCCGCCGAACCCGCGGACGTCCTCGAACGGGCGCGGACGCTGCTGCTGATCCCCGACCTGCTGGGGTACTGGCTGACCGGGCGGATCGGCGCCGAGCGCACCAACGCGTCCACCACGGGGCTGCTCGACGTGCGCGACGGCGTGTGGTCCCGTTCCCTGCTGGACCGTCTGGGCCTGCCCGCCGACATCCTGCCGGACCTGCGCGAGCCCGGCGAGGTGGTGGGGAGGCTGCGTCGTGACGTGGCGGAGGAGACCGGCCTGCGCGCGGACCTGCCGGTGACGGCCGTCGCGTCCCACGACACCGCCTCGGCGGTGGCCGCAGTCCCGGCTTCCGGGGAGCGCTTCGGCTACATCTCCTGCGGCACCTGGTCGCTGGTCGGCGTCGAACTGTCCGCCCCGGTGCTCACGGAGGCCGGACGCAAGGCCAACTTCACCAACGAGGGCGGGGTGGACGGCACCGTCCGGTACCTGCGCAACGTGATGGGGCTGTGGCTGCTGCAGGAGTGCCTGCGCGCCTGGGGCGGCCCGGACCTGCCCGCGCTGCTGGCGGAGGCGGCCCAGGCGCCCGGGCTGCGTTCGCTGATCAACCCGGACGACCCCGAGTTCCTGCCCCCGGGCGACATGCCCGGCCGGATCGCCGCGCACTGCCGCCGCCTCGGCATGCCCGAGCCGCGCACGCGAGCCGAGATCGTGCGATGCGTGCTCGACAGCCTGGCGCTGGCCCACCGCGCGGCGATCCGGCAGGCGGCGGAGCTGTCCGGCCGGGACGTCGAGGTGGTGCACCTGGTCGGCGGCGGCTCCCGCAACGACCTGCTGTGCCGGCTGACCGCGGACGCGTGCGGGCTGCCCGTCGTCGCGGGTCCCGTGGAGGCCACCGCGCTGGGCAACGCCCTGGTGCAGGCCCGCGCGCACGGCGTCGTCGGCGACCTGGCGGAGATGAGGGCGCTGGTCGCCGAGACGCAGCCGCTGCGCCGTTACGAACCGCGCGGCGACGAGTCCGCCTGGTCGGCCGCCGCGGCCCGCATCGGACTCGCCTGAGGCGATCGCCGGGTCGCTTCTTCGGGCAGCTTGTCGAGCCGAACGACTCGCCTTGGGCGGCGTGGGCCGACGGTGTGCGTGTGTGCCGCACCCTCTGTGCGGCGACAAATCATCTGACACTCATCGATATCGGGGTTTCCCACGATGTCAGGGGCCGGTGCGACGGAGATCATCAAAGTGACCTCCGGTGACGTCCGACCGGAGGGGCGCGGCGGACCCCACCCCGCCGCGCTCGGTGACCGTCGTCGAGGGATCCCGTCTCGGGGTCCCGTGCAGGAGTCTCGATGCCCGCTCCCCCCGGTTTCCGCCTGCCGCCGCCGCTGCAGGTCGCCTGGCTCGTCGCCGACCCCGTGCGGTTCTTCGCCGAGGGGCGTCGCCGTTACGGCCCGGTGTTCCGCATCCGGCTGCCCGGCATGCCGCCGGAGGTGTGCGTGGCCACCGCCGAGCTGGCCGAGCAGGTGTTCGCCACCGACGGCCACGGCGGCCGCGCCGGCGTCGTGCGGCGCGCGTTCCTCGGCCCGCTGGTGGGCGAGGCGTCCCTGCTGACGCTGGACGACGACCCGTGGTGGCGGCACCGGCGGCTGCTCGCCCCGCCGCTGCACGGACGGGCGGTCGCGCGGTGGAGCGAGCGGGTGGCCGACATCGCCGCCGCCGAGATCGCCCACTGGCCGCTCGGCGTGCCGTTCGCGCTGCGCGGCCGGATGGAGCGGATCACCCTGGAAGTGATCATGCAGGTGGTGTTCGGCATCCGCGACGCCGGACGGCTGCGCCGGCTGCGCGGGCTGCTGCCGCGGCTGGTGGCGCTCGGCGGCTCGGCCGCCCTGCTGCGCCTGCCGCCGCGGCTGCGCCGGTGGGCGCTGACCTCGCCGCTGCCGCTGCGCGCCGGGTCCCTCCCCACCACCCGGTTCGCGCGGGTCCGCGACGAGGTCGACGCGATCCTCTACGACGAGATGGCCCGGCGCCGCCGCGCCCCCGATCCGGACGCGACCGACGTGCTGTCCCAGCTGCTGGCGGCGCGGGACGAGGCGGGCGAGCCGCTCACCGACCGGGAGGTGCGCGACGAGCTGATCACCCTCCTGGTCGCCGGGCACGAGACCACGGCCACCGCCCTGGCCTGGACGTTCGAACGCCTGCTGCGCGCCCCGAGGGTGCTCGCGCGGCTGCGCGAGGAGCCGTCCGCCGGGGAGGGCGGCGCCTACCTGGACGCCGTGATCAAGGAGTCGCTGCGGCTGCGGCCCGTGGTGCTCGCGACGCCGCGGGTGCTGACCGAGCCGGTCACGCTCGGCGGCCACCGGGTGCCCGCCGGGTGGGCCGCGGCGGCGGTGATCCCGCTCGTGCACTCCGACCCCGAGGTGTTCCCCGAGCCCGAGCGGTTCCTGCCCGAGCGGTTCCTGGGCCCGGACGCGGCCGCGGCCAACCGGGCGTGGCTGCCGTTCGGCGGCGGCCGCCGCTACTGCGCCGGCGCGCAGCTGGCGCTGCTGGAGATGCGGGTGATCATCACCGAGGTGCTGCGCCGGCTGGAGCTGCGGCCCGCCGACGCCGCGCCCGAGCGCGCCCGGCTCAAGGCGGTCACCCTCGTCCCGGCCCGGTCCGCCCGGGTGGTCGCCGTCCCCGCCGTGGCCCCCAGCGGGTCCGCCGTCGGCTGACGGACCGCCGCGACGACGACCCAGGAAAAGACGATCACGAGGAGCGCGTAGGAAGCCGACGGGAAGACAACCCCTACCTGAAAACTGTTGACATTTCACCGGTTCGGACGCTTGATAACAGAGGGCGGGCGTCGGGGACGCGGCCGCGCCGTCCGGTGGCGGACGGGGCGGCGCCATGACCGGCCGCGTCGCCGGCCGAATCGGTAAAGTGTCCCCTGCGACTGCCCGAAGATCAGGACAAGACAGCGGCTGCACGTCGTCAGCGCGGCGTCTCGACCGCCGTGTCGCTACTGGTGGGGTGTGGGACATGGAGGGTCGTACGGACCAGCATCCTGACGTCCTCCCGGCGCCCCTGCCGCTGGTCGGACGCCAGGACGCGCTGCGCGCCCTGGAAGACGCGCTGGACGCCACCGCCGCGGGCGAGTTCCGGTTCGTCGCCCTCGTCGGCGAACCCGGCGCGGGCAAGACCCGGCTGCTGAGCGAGCTGGCGGGCGCCGCCTCCGCGCGCAAGCTCCCCACCCGGGCGGGCCGGGCCGCCGAGTTCGAGCAGGAGATGCCGTTCGGCGCCGTCGTCGACGCCCTCGACGACCACCTGGAGGAGCACCTGCCCGACCTCGGTCCCGGCGCCACGCGGCTGCTGTCCACCGTCTTCCCGGCCCTGGCCGCCGCGCCCGCCGCCGGGGCCGCCGATCCGGCCGCCGAGAGCGCCGACGGGCGGCGGGTCGCCCGCTACCAGCTGTACCGGACGGTGCGGCGGCTGCTGGAGGAGCTGGCGGCCGCGTCCGGCCTGGTGCTGATGCTCGACGACCTGCACTGGGCCGACGAGGCCACCATCGAGCTGCTGGACCATCTGGTGCGGCACCCGCCGCGCGCCCGCGTGACGATCGCCGTGGCGTACCGGCCGGCGCAGGCGTCGCCGCGGCTGGCGGCGCTGGTGGAGCACGCGGTGCGCAACGCCCGCGCCCTGCGCGTCCCGGTCGAGCCGCTCACCGAGGAGGAGGTCGCGCAGCTGCTCGGCCTGCGGGTGCCCGACGCGCGCTGCCGGCGGCTGTACCAGGCCAGCGGCGGCAACCCGTTCTACCTGGAGGCCTTGGCGCGCAGCCCGCGGCCGCCGGTCACCGGACCGGGCGACGGCGACCTGCCGCCCGCCGTGCAGGCGGCGCTGGCGCTGGAGCTGAGCGGCCTGTCGCAGACCGCGCTGCGGGTGGCGCAGGGCGCGGCGGTCGCGGCCGACGAGTTCGACCCCGCGCTGGCCGCGGTGGCCGCCGAGGTGTCCGAGGACGCCACCCTGTCGGCGCTGGACGAGCTGGTCGCGCGCGACATCGTGCGGCCCAAGGCCGAGCGGTTCCGGTTCCGCCACCCCCTGGTGCGGCACGCCGCCTACGGGTCGGCCGCGGCCGGATGGCGGCTGGCCGCGCACGGCCGCATCGCCGCGTACCTGGCGAAGATCGGCGCGCCCGCCGCGCAGCGCGCCCGGCACGTGGAGCGGTCGGGACGGGTCGGCGACCCGGCCGCGATCGCCACGCTGGTGGAGGCGGCCCGCACGTTCACCGGGCAGGCCCCGGTCACCGCGGCGCACTGGCTGCGGGCCGCGCTGCGCCTGATGCCGGAGAACATGGCCGAGCCGCCCGAGCCCGCCGACGGCGGACCGCCGCTGCCGTCCCGGCTGGACCTGCTCATGGAGCTGGCGCAGGTCGAGTCGCTGGGCGGCCGCCTGGCCGAGGGCCGGGAGACGGCCCGCACGCTGCTGCGGCTGCTGCCGCCCGACGACTACGACCGCCGCGCCACCGCGGCGCGGCTGTGCGCGCTGATGGAACGGCTGCTGGGCCGTCCGCACGAGGCGCGGGCGCTGCTGCTGGACGAGCTGCGCCGCATCCCCGACCCGGCGTCGCCGACCGGCGTCCCGCTGCGGCTGCGGCTGGTCGCCGAGAGCCTGTTCCGCGGCGACTTCCGCGCGGCCCGGGCCGTCCTGGAGAACATGCCCGAGAACGGCGGCGAGGGCTGGCCCCCGGCCGTCCGGATGGCGGTCACCGCGCTGCGGCCCATGTCGTCGTTCCTGTCGGGCAACCTGGCCGACGCGCTCCGGCACGCCGAGACCGCCGACCGGCTGGTGGCCGAGGCGTCCGACGACGAGCTGGCCGAATGGCTGGACGCGGTGGCCTGGCTGTGCTGGGCCGAGCACATGATGGGCCGCTACGGCGCGTCCCGGCGGCACTTCGAACGCGCGGTGTCGGTCGCCCGCGGCACCGGCCAGAGCTACATCCTCGCCACCCTGCTGACCGGGCAGGCCCGGGCCTCCACCATGGAGGGCCGGCTGACCGAGGCCGCGATGATCGCCGAGGAGGCGGTCGAGACCGCCCGGCTGCTCGGCGCGGCGCCGCAGCTGGCCGGGGCGCTGACCCAGCAGTCCCTGACGATCGGCCTGACGGGGGACGCCAAGGAGGCGCTGCGGCTGGCCGAGGAGGCGCTGCGCGCGGGCGCCGACGGCGGCGAGTGGTACGGGGCGCAGGCCCAGTACGCCAAGGCCCGGGCCCTGCTCGACCTGTCGCAGGTCGACGCGGGCGTCGAGGCGATGATGACGGCCTGCAACGGGTTCGGCGAGGTCATCCTGCTCGACTACGACACCCGCCTGGCCTGCTGCGAGATCATGGCCGAGGTCGCCGCGCAGCGGGGCCGCGACGAGGACGCGGCGCTGTGGGCCGACCGCGCCGAGCGGGTCGCCGACCCGCAGCTGGACAGCGACCGCGCGCGGGCCACGCTGGCGCGCTCGCACGCGCGCCTGTCGGCCGCCCCGGAGGACGCCGCGCGCCTGGCCCGGGAGGCCGCCGCGCTGTTCGAGGCGTGCTACGCGCGCGTCGACGTCGGCCGGGCGCGGCTGGCCGCCGGGGTCGCCGCGGCCCGCGCCAAGGACCGCGCCGCCGCCCGCGAGGACCTGCGCGCCGCCGCGGAGATCTTCGCCGCGTGCGGCGCCCGCCTGCTGCACTCCAAGACCATGTACGAGCAGCGGCGG